>CAIPVD010000241.1 GCA_903868375.1 uncultured delta proteobacterium | reverse complement strand
TCGCGGAAGAAACGTTCGACATCGTATTCTTGCATCAACCCATAGCCACCGTGGATCTGCACCGCTTGATTTGCCACGCGCCCCATTACCTCGGCGCAATATAACTTTGCCATAGCCGCTTCTTTTCCGAAGGCCAAGTGTTTGTTGCGAAGCCAGCACGCCTTGTAAAGCAGGTTTCTTGCCGCTTCTATCTCCGTCGCCATATCGGCGAGCTTGAACGCAATCGACTGGTTCTTGCAAATAGGTTTGCCAAATTGATTGCGTTCCTGCGAATATTTGAGCGCCTTTTCGAACGCACCCTGCGCGCCGCCAAGGCCCATCGCGCCAATGGAAAGCCTTCCGCCATCCAGCGTTGCGAGCATCTGCTTAAAGCCTTCGCCTTTTTTGCCGAGCAGATTTTCCGCCGGTACGCGGCAGTCGTCAAAATAAAGTTCGGCTGTATCGCTCGAGCGCCACATCATTTTTTTATGTATCGATTTCGCCGTAAACCCTGGCGTTCCGGTCGGGACTAAGAAACAGGAGAACTCTTTTTTGCCGTCGGCGTTCTTGCCGGTAACCGCCTGCACAACGACGACGCCCGAAAGCGGGTTCGATGCGTTGGTGATGAACATCTTGCTGCCGTTTATCACCCAATGATCGTCTTTAAGCGTTGCGGTCGTGAGCGTTCCGCCGGCGTCGCTTCCTGCGTTCGCCTCTGTTAGCCCGAAACCTGCAAGTATCTCGCCGCTGCAAAGACGTGGTAGCCATCGCTTCTTCTGTTCTTCGTTGCCAAAATAATAGATAGGGCCGATTCCTAGCGAATTTCCGGCGGCAACCGTCGCTGCCTGCGAAGCATCGACGCGCGCAAGTTCTTCGACGACGATAATGTAGGAAATGTAATCCATCTCCGAGCCGCCGTATTCGCGGGAAACGAACGCGCCGAAGAACCCCATCTCCGCCATCTTGCGCGTTAGCTCCACCGAGAATTTCCCTTCGCGGTCTAGATTCTGAATTACCGGAGCGATTTCCGTTTCGGCAAAGCGACGAACTCCGTCGCGCAGGGCTTGCTGTTCATCTGTTAATGAATAGTCTATCATAGTTATAGCGCCTTCCATGCGATATCGAGGCTCGTATGCGTCGGGTCCTTTGTCCTGAACACCGGCGTCACCTTCATCCCGATCTTTGGTTCGCGGCCCACGTCGAGCAGATAGCCTTTCGGTATCGTGCAGCATCCTTCCAGTTCAACGTCGATCTGATAATATGGAGTTTCTATTTCGAGCCCAGTGCCGCCGCGCTTAACGTACGTATATGAATAGACCTTGCCGACTATAGGTTTCGGTACTTCGTGCCACTGCATCGGCGCGTGGCAATCCGGGCAATCGGCGCGAGGAGGCAGCCAGGTTTCGCCGTTGCCTTTTGCAATGGGACAGCCCGCGTTAACACAGCGGGTCACCATGAGCTTACCTTCCGCCAAGCCCTTGAAGTACGGCGTTAACTTGCCGTACGTATGAAAATGTGTGGCGCTTCGCGGCCATTCGATCACCCACGCGCCGTTCTGTTCGCTAACCTTAGAAACTTCGCCAATGAATTTAACTGTATTGTCGGTCATTTTTTCCTCCTTATTTACCACGCCTTTTCCAACACTCCAACTGTCACATGGCTGCCGACGCCTGCATGCGAAACCCATGCGCCTCGCTTTGCGTTCGCGACCTGCAAGCTCTTCCAGTCCGCCGGCTTCACCTTGCCGTAACGGCGCCACATATTATCTTCGCCGTGGAACTGGTCGTACTTGTTCTGCAGCTGCCAGAGAACTTCAATCGCCGAGAAAATACCGGTAGCACCGACCGCGTGCATAGTTCCAAGCAACCCGCCGGAGAGATTAGCCGGGCATCTGCCGCCGTAGTAGGCGTCGCCAGAGGTTATATATTTCTCTTCTTCACCGTACGCCGTAAGCCCGATATCGCCGTAGGTCTGGATATCGGAGATGGTAAACGCATCGTGCAATTCGACTAGATCCAGGTCTTCGATCGGATTGTTAATGCCGGCCATTCTGTAGGTAAGGTAAGCGGCGAAACGTGCGGCTAGAAAACTCTCGAATCCTGGCCACCTGCTGCCACTCGAACTTAAGTGTTTATAAAGTTTTTCGTACGTTGTTGCATCTTCGTGCGGCAAGAGAGGTATCTCCATATTGCGGCGGTCGGAAGCGCGGAGCGTATGCGAACCACCGGCGATATAGACACGCACCGGATTGTCGGAAAGTTCGTACGCCGTCTTCTCGTCGCAGACAAGGACCGCACAAGAGCCGACCGACATCGCACAGCATTCGAGCATGTGCAAAGGATCGCAGACAATTTCACTCTTTAAGACCTCTTCTACCGTGTGTTTGCCACCCTGTTGAGCGAACGGAGAATAATACGCGTATCCGCGATTCTTAACGGCGACTGCGGCGCGTACCTTTTCATCTAAATTATAGACCTGTTGGAAGCGCCTCGCCATCGGCGCATAGTAGCTTGCGTAAATTCGCGCGAGCCTGGTTTCGAAATCTTTGCACGCGGCGGTGGAGATATAATAGTTGCCTGTCCAGGTATCGACCTCGTCCATTCTTTCCCAACCAAGCGCCAACGCGCAATCGGCCTGGCCCGCTGCAACCATAGATGCGGCGGTGAGAATTGTTGAGCCGCCCGTCGCGCCGCCGGTCTTAATGCCCAAGTTAAAGAGCGGATCGAGGCCCAAGTAATCGTGAACCTTTGCTTCGCAGAGGAGCTGGTCTTGAAAGTGGTCGGCAAATTCGCCGTAGCAGGCGAAGTTGATAAGCCCTTTTATTTCAAGAGGCGATTTCTTGAGATTGTTCTCCTCAAGCAGCATCTTGAACGCCTGCATCGTTAGCTCTTCGAGCTTCATTTCGGGAAAACGCTTTTTGTATTGCGTCATTCCGCCCGCGACGATGTAAACGGGCCTTGTCCATTTTGGGATCCGTAGATTCTTGCTTCCGAACTTGATCATGATCTTCTCCTTTCGGAATTTTGGTTGGCTGGATTGTCATTAAATGACTAGCCGAACATGCGCGGATGGTCAATTAAAAAAGTCATTCCACGACCACATGCTTTTAAAGCTGGGCGGTGGTATGGGTGTGGGTGGACGGCATTTGTGAGCGAGCTAGATTTTGTGTCTCACTGTCGACCGGTTGTACCGCAAGGTTTCTTCTAAGCGGTGCAACGGCGAGGTGTTTGAGCTATTCGCTGCTTATAAGAACAATCTGCAAGCAGCGAATGGCGAGTTCCGAGCCGAGGGAGACTTCTCGTGTTCGGTTTAAAATTCAATCTGATACAAAATCTGCGAAGCGAACATCTGCCGGCTACCCACGCCCATACCATCGTTGCCTTTAAAAGCATGTGGTCGTGGAATAGACATTTTAGATTCACAGTTGCAATGCGCTGCGACATTTTGTAAGAAGAACACATATGTCATACCAAAATATCATCACGGAAATATCGGGGCAGATAGGTTTTATCACGGTCAATCGGCCCGAGGTGCTGAACGCGCTCGATATCAAGACGGTCGATGAAATTAAAGATGCGGTGCATGCGTTCGATAAAGATACCGCCGTGCGAGTTCTGGTAATAACCGGCGCAGGAGAAAAGTCGTTCGTATCAGGCGCCGACATTGCCGCAATGATCAAGATGAAACCGAAAGAAGCGGCTCTATTTGCAAGTCGCGGCCATGAAATGACAAACGCGATAGAATCGTGTTCGAAGCCCGTTATCGCAGCGGTAAATGGCTACGCACTTGGCGGCGGAACCGAGATAGCCATTTCGTGCGACATTATAATCGCATCCGAAAACGCAAAGTTTGGCCTGCCGGAGGTAAAGCTTGGGATCTATCCAGGATTTGGTGGAACGCAGCGGCTTAGAAGGCTGGTTGGCGAGGCGCGCGCAAGGGAGATGATCTTCACCGGCAAAATAATAGACGCCGCACAAGCGAACGTGTGGGGACTTGCCAATCATGTGTTCCCTCTGGCCCAGCTAAAAGATGAAGTAAAAAAACTGGCGGATCAGATCGCGGCGAACAGCCCGAACGCCGTAAAAGCTGCCAAGCGCGTCATGAG
>CAIPVD010000240.1 GCA_903868375.1 uncultured delta proteobacterium | reverse complement strand
TTAACCGTCATAACGAGCACAAAGTCCGCATATTCAACGAACGGGAGTAATTTTTCTATTGGGCTAGGAGGGTTTATCACAGCACCCGCCTTGCATTTCAACTTCTTCAGCATACCCAACACCTTATCCAGGTTCCCGGCTTCGTAATGGACCGATATCATATCAGCGCCTGCCTCGGCGAAGCGTTCGATATATTTCTCCGGATTATCTATCATTAAATGAACATCGAGCGGCAGGTTGGAGGCTTTTCGAACCGCCTTCACGATATCCGGGCCAACGGTTAGGTTCGGCACGAAGTGGCCGTCCATGACATCGATATGAAGGATATCTGCACCGGCCTCTTCGACCGCCTTTACTTCTTCCGCAAGCCTTCCGAAATCTGCCGACAATATCGATGGAGCTATAAGTTTCATAGGAATCTATCTCCCACTTTAAGTTTGCTTCCCTTTAAATATTCGATCGCGGGCATTCGTTTCTTGCCCGGCAGCTGCAATTCTAAAATACAAAGTTGGCCGTCACCCGTTGCCACAAATATACCTTTCTCAAGACTTGTAACCGTTCCAGGCGCTTCCTTGGAAGGGACATCTAATGGCGCCGCTTCGAATATGGTAAGCAAATTTTCTTTATCATCCGGCAGATGAGTGAAGGCGCGCGGCCACGGTTGCAGGCCACGAATACGATCGTAGATCTTGACAGCCGACATTTGCCAATCTATCAGCCCATCATCTTTTTTTAGCTTCGGCGTATATGTCGCAAGCGCATGGTTCTGCGGCTCGCCTTTAAGTTCGTGATGTTTGACCTGATCCAGCGTTTTGATCAAAAGTTCCGCCCCCATCGCCGCCAGATGATCGTGAAGAGTTTCTGCCGTATCGTGGTCCATTATTTCCGTCGCACACTGAAGCAAGATATCGCCTTCGTCCATCTTTTCGTTGATGAACATCGTGGTTACGCCGGTTTCCTTCTCGCCATTTATTATCGCCCAGTTGATAGGTGCAGCTCCACGGTATTTTGGCAGCAACGATGAATGAACGTTCATGCAACCAAGGCGAGGTATCTGAAGCAGTTCTTTGGGAAGAATTTTTCCGTAAGCGACCACCACAATGACATCCGGCGCCAATGCTTTGAGCTTATCTATCAGCTCCGCGTTATTCTTTAAACTTTGGGGCTGAACGATTGGAATCCCCTCTTCACGCGCAAATGCCGCCACCGCGCAAGGCGTTACCTTCTGCCCGCGACCCGCCGGTTTATCCGGTTGAGTTACGACAAGACTCACCTCATGGCCCGAATGTATCAACGCGCCGAGGGAAGCAACCGCAAATTCTGGTGAACCCATGAAGACTATTTTCATAAAATTGCCATTTTTTGGATCAATTCAAGATACTTATCTTTTTCCGCCTTCGAAACGCGGTCGATGAGCAGCTTTCCATCTAAATGATCTATCTCGTGCTGAAACGCGACGGAAAGAAGGCATTCGGCGATATATTCCACCTCTTTATTTTTCTTATCGATGCCCCTCACCACCACCTTCGCCTTCCTTTTCACCTTTAATCTGAACTCGGGAACGGAGAGGCAGCCCTCTTCCCATTCTATAACGCCTTCGCTAGATACGATCTCGGGGTTTGCTAGTTGTATCAGATAGGACTTGCGAACGCCTTCCATCAGCTCAACGCCGACATCTATAACGATCACCCTTTTGCTGATACCGACCTGCGGTGCCGCAAGCCCAACGCCAGATTCTGCGTACATCGTCTCCGCCATATCGTCCATGAGCTTCACAATCTCGGGCGTAACTTTATTGATAGGTTTCGCCACCTTTGCAAGTATCGGGTTGGGATACGTTATGACCTTTAGCTTTGCCATCTTGTCCAAATCATAACATATTGATCGGATCGACATCAACAATTACCTTGATTCCCTTAGGTAGCCCAGATTCGCACTCGGCAACGCGATCTATCATCTGCCGAACCGCTTTAATGTCGCCGGACCTAATAAGTATGTGCCATCTAAACTTGCCCCTAACCTTTGCAAGGGGCGCAGGAGCAGGGCCTAAGACGGTTAATGGTTTATAGTTTATAGTTGATAGTTTTCGGAAGAGATCCTTGGCCGAGGTTTCCACCATTTTTTCTTTTAGCCCCTGGATTCGTATTAATGCAAGGCGGCCAAATGGCGGATAGCCTAGTTCGCGCCGGGCAGGCATCTCTTCATCGAAGAAACGGAAGAAGTCGTGCGTTTGCGCCGCTGCTATCGCGTAATGTTCTGGCATAAACGTCTGGACTATCACCGTCCCTTTTCTGTTCGCACGCCCCGACCTCCCCGCCACCTGCGTAACCAGCTGAAACGTTCGCTCCGGCGCCCTAAAGTCGGGAAAGTTCAGCGACATATCCGCATCGATTACTCCAACAAGCGTTACGTTCGGAAAATCGTGCCCCTTCGTTATCATCTGTGTACCGATAAGTATGTCTGTAGATCCCTGCTTCATATTGGAAAGGATCTTTGGGCGAACGCCTACCTTTGTGGTCGTATCTCTGTCGAGCCGCTCTACCTTTGCCTTCGGAAAGTAATTCTTAAGCTCCGTTTCTATCTTTTCGGTGCCGGTGCCTAGCGGAATAACGCGCGAGCTTCCGCACTTTTCGCATTTTTGCGGCGGAGGCGTCTTGTAATCGCAATAATGGCAGAGCAGCGTGTTCTCGTGTTTGTGATATGTAAGCGTAATATTGCAATTGGGGCAAGTATATGTGTGGCCGCATTCCTGGCATAAGATAAAACTCGCGAATCCTCGCTTGTTAAGGAAGAGCATCGTCTGCTCTTTTCTTGTAAGCGCCTCGCCTATCGCGCCGATAAGCTGCGGAGAAAGTACCGAACCTGCGTTCACCTCGCGCATATCGACCACATCGACATCCGGCAAAAGCGCGCCGGTCGGCCTGTCGGGCAGGTGTAGATAATGATACTTGCCGTTTTTTGCGTTGGCAAACGATTCGATCGAAGGCGTCGCCGAACCTAGCACGCACGGAATATTTTCCATCTTCGCGCGCATGACGGCCACATCGCGCCCATTGTAACGAGGCGATTCATCTTGTTTGTAGGAGCTGTCGTGTTCTTCATCGACGACTATTATACCTAAATTCTTGAACGGCGCAAAAATAGCGGAGCGTGTGCCTATTACGATCTTGGCACTTCCATCCTGCATCCGCTTCCATTCATAGGCGCGTTTCGCAGGAGTAAGCCCGCTGTGGGAGATGGCGATCAGATCCCCGAACCTGGCGGTAAGCCTGCCTAAAACCTGCGGTGTTAGCCCAATTTCCGGCACCAAAAAAATCGCCTCTTTGCCTGTCTTCAGAACATCTTCAAAGAGCCTTAAATAGACCTCTGTCTTCCCGCTTCCGGTAATTCCATGTAATAATGTTGTACCGAACTTCTGACTTCTGACTTCTGACTTCAGCGTTTCATAGGCCTTCGCCTGGGAATCTTTCAACTTGAATTCTGGCGCAGATAAAAACACGTCGTCGATGATCGTGTCTTTTGGCATTACCTCGCGCTTCTTTTTCGTTCGCCGGCTGAATTCCAATGGCAGCGCCGCCTTGCAGACCTCGCCAATTGGCGCGCAGTAGTAATCGGCGATCCATTTAAGCAGATCGACCATCTTTTGTGAAAAGACCGGTGCCGAATGAAGGACTTCGATTATATTTTTGATCTTAACGTTTCCCCTGCTGGATGAGGCCCCCATTACAATTCCGGTCATAGTCCGATGCCCGAAAGGTAGTACCGCCAGGCTTCCAACGCGCGCTTCAACTCCATCTGGAACGCTGTAGGTAAACGTCCTCTTAAGAGGCACAGGTATCGCTATTTCGACATATTCCATAATCAATAAAAACTCTTTACTTTTGAAGGTGTTATCTAATGCTTCCGCCTCACGCTTAGCACCATAAATTTAAAAAGGCAAATGCCTTGACAATAATTCTCCCTTTAGAATAGAAGACGCCATGGCCTACAACGACCTTCCCGTTGGTGACCTTCAAAAGACAACCAAAACGCGCTTTGAGGCGCCACTACCTGTTATGAGAAAATTAATCTCGAGTTTAAGGCTTTTTCCAAAGACACACGATTTTTTCGGTTACTTTGAAAGAAGCATAGAGAACACCGTCATCGGTGCAAAGATGTTGCAACGGATGATATCTCACAAAGAAGAGCGCCACGAACTTTCAAAACAGCTAAAAGAATGCGAACACGCCGGCGACAAGATAACGCATGAAGTGATAGACCTTCTTCGCGAAACATTTTTAACGCCTTTCGATAGAAGCGATATGTATAATCTGGCGGTGAAGCTGGACGATATCTTGGATATCGTGAACTTCATAGGCAACAGGCTCACGCGCTACAACATCGACAAGATGCCAAAAGAGGTGGGGCTGCTCTCCGACATAGTCTTGCAGGCATCGCAGGAACTTTCAAAGGCGCTCTTGAACCTTAGAAACATGAAGCACAGCCAAAAGGTCCTGGAACATTGCATAGAGATCAACAGGCTTGAAAACGAAGCCGATGAACTGGTAAATTCGAGCATCGATGACCTCTTCAGCAACAACTGGCATCCTCTCGACATTATCAAGATCAAAGAAATGGTAGAGAATCTAGAGACCGCCGCCGATAAATGTGAAGAAGTGGCGAACGTGATCGAAGGAATAATTTTAAAGCACTCGTAAAATGGACACCACCCTGCTCTTCGTAGGTTTCATCGTAGTACTTGCCCTAGTTTTCGATTTCATTAATGGCTTTCA
>CAIPVD010000239.1 GCA_903868375.1 uncultured delta proteobacterium | reverse complement strand
GAAAAATTAAATAGAAGGACGTTCCTTTGGGTAGAGCTGGGACTTCAATCGGCGAAAGATTCGACACTGAAGCTTCTTAACCGCTGCCACACCGTAGAAGATTTCACGAACGCCGCTAGCCGTCTTAATGGTATTGGCGTCATGACATGCGCTCACATAATCCTTGGGCTGCCTGACGAATCGCACGAGGATATGATGGCGACCATCGCGTATCTCGCCGATATAAAGATAGGCGGCGTTAAGATACACGGCCTTAACGTGCTGAAAGATACGAAATTGGCGGAGATGTATGAACTTGGAAGAGTAAAAACTTTGGGGCTTGAAGAATATGCAACGCTTGTAGTCGATTCACTTGAAAGACTTCCAAAAGGCGTGCTGATCCACCGCTTCAACAGCCACTCGCCAAAGGGCCTAATGATCGCGCCACCTTGGTCGGTGAACAAGCTGGCAACTCTAAACGCCATCCATGACGAACTGGAAAAACGAGATTCGTTTCAGGGGAAAATCAATCCTTCGCATTTATCTCTAGCTTGACCTTCTTGTCAGAGTTCATGAACTTGACCATTCTAAACGCTTCCAGGTTAACGCTATCTTTAAAGATCAGATCTATCACCTTCGTATCGCCAACCTGTATCATTTCAGGATATGCAACAAGGTGCCGCAATTTTTCAGGCAGATTGATATACATATCCGGAGCCTGCTTCCGCAAATCGTTGATCGCCGTATGATTGCCGCCTTTGTAATCAACGACCTGCCATTCATCCTTCAACGCATCCATCTTCAAGATATTTATCGAATTATTCGTGATGGCTACCGAAAGTATCTTATGCCCCGGCAAGATATTGTCCGTTCTTGGGTCGTAGCTCGCATCGAAGACAAGGCCCATAGAAGCTATGCCGGTGCCCGAATCAACCCTTATCACGTCCGGCGCCTTCTGCTTCTTTGCATATGCGTTAAATGAGATGGCAAGCACTACAAGCACGATGAGTATCTTTTTCATATGGAATCTTATAGCACAGGCCCTATTTTTTCGCAAATCACTTCGCTATCGGTAGGTAATGGGTTTTTTTCGCCTTGATGGGTCGGCGATCGGCACCGAAGCGAGAAGAGTTTTGGTATATGGGTGGGTTGCGTCCTTTATTTTAGCTGCGGCAAGCTCCTCAACTATCTTTCCATCGTGCATTACACAAACGCGGTCGCAAAGGGAGGCGACTATTCTAAGATCGTGCGATATAAATAGATACGCGATCCCGTGTTCACGGCGAAGCTTCTTGAGTAACTCCAAGATATCGGCCTGCACCGCGACGTCTAGCGAAGAGACCGGTTCGTCGGCAACGATAAGTTCAGGATTCAGCGCAAGAGCCCTTGCGATGCATATTCTCTGGCGCTGGCCGCCTGAAAATTCGTGAGGATACCTATGCCGCGTTTCTTTTTCCAGGCCCACCGCCGCAAGAATATCGGCCACTTTCTTTTCCCGGTCGCTCGAATTTCCGATATTATTCACAAGAAGAGGTTCCGCGATAAGGGCGCCAACCGACATCCTGGGATTTAGAGACGAAAACGGGTCCTGAAACACTATCTGCATCCTTCTTCTGAACGGAAGCATCTCTTTTCTGCTTAAACCGGTGATGTCGCAGCCGTCGAAGATGATCTCGCCGCTGGTGGGTGCAAGCAGCCGCATGGCGATTCGGCCAAGTGTCGATTTTCCACAACCAGATTCTCCAACGAGGCCAAGCGTTTCGCCCTTCTCTATCTTTAGCGATACGCCCGACACCGCATGGACAAATTCCTTCGCACCGCCAAAAAAACCTCGGCGTACGGGAAAATCTTTAACGATATTTTTTAGTTCAAGTAACGCCATAATCTTTTACAGTACCGGCACCGCTGCAAGCAGCTTCTTAGTATATTCATCTTTAGGCCTTGCGAAAATATCTTCGACCGCACCGCTTTCCGCGATCCGCCCTTCGTGCATCACATAAACTCGGTCGGCGTTCTGCGCAACGATCCCAAAATCGTGAGTGATAAGTATCGTTGTCATGCCGATATCTTCGTGCAACTTGTTCAGCAGGTCCAGTATCTGCGCCTGAACGGTAACATCGAGCGCAGTCGTCGGCTCGTCGGCTATCAATATATCCGGACTACAAGCCAGCGCCATCGCGATCATCACACGCTGCCGCTGCCCGCCGGATAGTTCGTGCGGATAGCTGCGTAGCCTTTTCGATCCATCGGCGATCCCAACCATATTCAAAAGCTCTGCAGCACGCGAAGTGGCCATCTTTTGCGTTATTGCCGGCTCGTGAACTTCTAACGCCTCGACGATCTGATCGCCGACCGTAAAGACGGGATTTAGGCAGGTCATCGGCTCCTGGAATATCATCGATATTTTTCGCCCCCTAACATCTCGAAGTTCTTTTATCGGCATCTTCACCAGATCGGCGCCGCCAAACAATATTTCGCCGGAGACGATTCGCCCGGGTTCCGGCACGAGCCTAAGAATAGAAAGTGCTAGCACCGTCTTTCCGCTTCCGCTTCCGCCAACGATCGCCACCACTTCGCCCTTGTCGATGGAAAGACTTACGCCATCGACGGCCTTGACCTGACCCGCCTCGGCTTCGAAGTAGGTACACAGATTTTTTATTTCAAGCAGGCTCATTTTTAGTTTTTCATCCTCGGATCTATCGCATCCCTCAAACCTTCGCCGACCAAATTATATGCGGTGATCGTTATAAATATCGCAAGGCCAGGAGCTAACGTCAGCCACCACGCAACATCCATAAATTCCCTGGCGCCGGACAATATATCGCCCCAGCTTGGGACGTAAGGCGGAACGCCGAAACCTAGGAAACTCAAAGATGATTCGACTAGTATTGCCGCCGCAACGCCAAACGTTGCGCTAACAAGGACCGGTGCAAGCGAATTTGGGAGCAGATGCCTAAATATTATTCGCATATCGCTGGCGCCACTTGCAACAGCGGCAAGCACGAACTCCTGATTCTTAAGCTTTAAAAATTCGCCGCGCACAAGCCTCGCGATACCGGTCCAACCGGTGAGTCCTATCACTATCATTATATTGTAGATGCTAGGCCCCACGAAAGCGAGGATGGCGAGTATCAAAAAGAACGTTGGGAAACATAGCATGATCTCGATGAAACGCGAGATCACCATATCGACAACGCCGCCATAATAGCCGGCTATTGCTCCAAGAACTATGCCAATCGCAACGTAAATGGAAACTGCCAAAAATCCTACCGACAGAGAAACGCGCGCACCGAATATCAGGCGGGAGAGAACGTCCCTACCTTGCGAATCGGTTCCAAGCAGGTGCGCATGGTTCGGCGACATAAGGACGGAGTTTAGGTCGTAGGCGTTCGGTGCATATGGAGAAATTAGCGGGGCAAATATGGCAACTAGAAAAAGAACAAGAACGACGGCGCCGCCGGCCACCGCCAGCCTGTTCCTTCTAAATTGTTTCCAGACCATTTTCCAGTATGACATGTTTAAGTTT
>CAIPVD010000238.1 GCA_903868375.1 uncultured delta proteobacterium | reverse complement strand
TCCCTATATTTTTTTGTGAGTTGTAAAACTTTTGGGTGACGCCGAACGAGGCGCCCCAATTTGCGCCAGCAGCCAAACACCCAAAGAATCGCCACATGCAATGAAAATCTGTTGGCGATGCCTCCATTTTAGGCTGTTCGGTGGCAGGACCCGAAAGTTTCACGAACTAAGAAAATATTGGGTCGTGGAATAGACATTATGTCAATGAACGTTACTTCAATATCTTTTGTTTCAATTCATGGAGTAGGTTCAACGCCTCGATCGGCGTTAGAACCGATGTGTCAATGTTGCTTATCTTCGCAACGATCTCATTAAGCATAGGATCGTTCTCTGCTTCAGGATTACTTTGATCGAACAGGCGCATCTGCTTGGAATTATCGCCGCGCAGCACCATCTCGCCCTTTTCCAGCTTTTCAAGAATCTCCTTGGCCCTGGTTATAACATCCGCCGGTAGTCCCGCAAGCCGCGCCACTTGTATGCCGTAGCTCCTGTTCACTCCGCCGGTCACGAGTTTCCTAAGAAAAATTATTTGGTCGTTCCATTCCTTTACCGCAACGTTAAAATTCTTTATCCCCTTCTTCGTAAGGGCAAGATCGGTGAGTTCGTGATAATGGGTCGCAAACATTGTCTTTGCGCCAACGTTGTCGTGCAGGAATTCCGCCACCGCCCATGCTATGGAAACACCGTCGTAGGTCGATGTGCCGCGTCCTATTTCATCTATCAGTATCAAGCTCTTGCTCGTCGCTTCTTTCAGTATCGTCGCCGCTTCGTTCATCTCGACCATGAACGTCGATTGCCCCTTGACCAAGTTATCGGAAGCGCCAACGCGCGTAAAAATTCGGTCGCACAGGCTTATCTTTGCCTCGCTTGCAGGTACGAACGAGCCCATTTGCGCGAGCAAGACGATAAGAGCTACTTGCCGCATGACGGTAGATTTGCCTGCCATATTAGGGCCGGTTATCATCATCAGCTTGCAATCGTCTACGTTCAGGCACGTATCGTTCGGGACAAATCGCTCGGTCGGGTTCAGCTGCTCGATGATGGGATGGCGCCCGTTTAGTATCTTTAACTCGCCATCGGTTGATACCTCCGGCTTCACATAGCGATACTGGTTCGCTATGTGCGCGAGCGACGCAACGGCATCTAGCTTGCCAAGCGCATCTGCCGTATCAGCAAGCATTGAAGCAAAAGACGATGCGTATTCGCGTAAGTTAGTAAATATTTCGTGTTCAAGTTGGCGGATCCGTTCTTCGGCGCCCAAAACTTTTTCTTCGTATTCTTTAAGCTCGGGCGTAATAAAGCGCTCGGCGTTCGTGAGTGTCTGCTTTCGGATGTAATTTTCCGGCACCTTTTCGGCGTGAGTGTGAGTGACCTCGATATAATAGCCAAACACCCGATTGTAGCGAACCTTGAGCGTGCTAATTCCGGTCCGTTCTTTTTCCGTGGCTTCAAGGCGGGCGATGAAGCCCTTTCCGTCGCTAGAGAGCGAATGAAGCTCGTCAAGTTCTTTTGAAACGCCGCGCCTGATAAGCCCGCCATCCTTTAATGATAACGGCGGTTCATCTACGATAGCCGATTCGATACGGGCGCTTAAATCTTTGCAATCATCTATGCTTGAAGCTATCCCCGCCAGAAGCCCTTTCGCATTCGATAAATATCCTTTGATCTTCGGCAGGTTCTTTAGAGAATCTTTAAGCGAGTTGAGTTCACGAGCATTCGCACTGCCGGTGACGATCCTAGAGGTAATGCGTTCGATATCCGCAACGAGCGAAAGCGATGTCTTTAGATCTTCGGCGAGTCCAAAATCGTCCTTGATAGTTCCAACGGCATCGAGCCGCTCATTAATCAGTATTGGATCCAAAAGCGGATATAACATCCACCTGCGAAGCGTTCGCCCGCCCATTGCGGTCTTGGTGTGGTCGAGGAGCCAGATCAAAGAACCTCTGGCAGCATTGTCAGACATCGTCTGCGTAAGCTCTAAGTTGCGCTTCGTCGCCTCATCTATGACCATATGATCGCTAACGGTATATGCCGTAACCTTCTTTATGTGGCTAACCTGCGACCGCTGCGTGGTTTCCAAATATTTAATGACCGCGCCGATTACCGCATAACTTTGGGGAGCCACCCCATCGAGGGTAATGTTATACTTTAAGTCTGGGTCGAAATTTGTGTCATCGAGAACGGTTACAAGCGAACCATTAAGCAATGGTTTAAAGTCTAATAAGGATTTGTCTTCGGATACGGAGCGCGGAATTAAAGTTTCTTTCGGTTCAATTCTAGCCAATTCTTGAGCAAGGGCTTTTACGTCTTTAACGCAGGTCGCCCTAAAATCGCCGGTGGATACGTCGCATATGGCAAGAGCTATTTCACCATGTGGCAGATTAGCAATGGCTGCCAGATAATTGTTCTGC
>CAIPVD010000237.1 GCA_903868375.1 uncultured delta proteobacterium | reverse complement strand
GATTTCCATTCAGCATATGAGCCCAGATAGAAATGAATCAGATTTGCTATTTCAAAAAACTCTAGAATGTTTAAAAAGGGAAATGGGTAAGCATAGTGAGCATCCATTCTTATCTAAAAAATATGTTTGGGATTCTGCTAACGGAAATGTATTTTTGCACTATGTCCATAAGTTTGGCGTTAATAGTATTAATCTTTTTCTAACTTCAAGTTCAATAAGGGAACAAATGCAGAATTATGTTTCTAAACACTAAGAAAAATTATGATTATTAGAATAATTATTGAAACCATTTTGGGGTTTATTTTGCTAGTGGTGGGCTCTGGTTTTTGGAATTGTGTTAAATCACCGAAATTTTTAGCAAAAACATTAGGTGATTATGGTGAATTAAAAAAGTTTTTTAATCATTTAGGGAAAGAAAAAATCAAACAAGAAAGTGAAGTCGTTGATCCGAAAATTGGATTTTCGGCAAATATCGTTTTATGGATTAAAGCGAGCATATCGGCGTTGGATAAAACGCGCAACATGTTGCTGGTTGTAATAATGGGAATCTTTATCGGGAGTTATTTTCTAGGAAGTTTTTTTCTTTTAATCAATGTCGTTTTATTTTTTATAATGTTCTTTCCAAGTATTTCGGCGTCAGCCCAAAATAATATATTTTCTGATATTCATACAATAATGCTGAATGTGTATAAATGGAATAAAGTTAATCGTGCTGAATGTGAACGTTTTTGTAATACAGAACAGCCAAGAATTTTGGAAAATATTTATAAAGTAGTAACCGAAGAATAATACGGAATCTGGGGACACGAGACTTAATTCGGCAAGCCAGATAAGAGCCGGATAAGATAGCTATACCATCCATGACGTACTACCCATGACGTAGCAATTTCAGACGGAGCAACCCATTTCAAATTGCTCCGTCATGGGTGGGTTCCCCCTCACCCTCTCCCACGAGGGGAGAGGGAAAATGCGCGGGAATGGCAAACTAACATCCCCCTTCCCCCCGCTCGTTAATCATGCTACGCATTCACCCATCATGAAACATCTCATCCTCATCTTCTGCCTTTTAATTTCATTCCCCGCCTTCGCCCGAACTGTCACTTATGTCGTTGATGGCGATACGGTGCATCTTGATGGAAATGAAAAGGTAAGGTTGATAGGAGTTGATGCCCCCGAATATCACAAGAGCTTAAAGATGTATCGCGATGCGAAGAAGCATCATTGCACAAACGAAGAAATTCATGCGCTTGGCGAAAAGGCGCTGGACTACGCTGTATCTCTTCTTGCCGGCAAAGAAGTCGATATCAAATATGACGCGAAGCGGACCGACATGTATGGCCGCACTCTTGGCTATCTTTATTTAAAGGATGGTACGCTCACAAATCTTGAGATAGTGAAGCAAGGCTACGGCATCGCGTACATTAAATATCCGTTCAAATATAAGGACCAGTTCGTAGCCGCAGAAGAAAAGGCAAAAACCGCAAAGCGCGGACTTTGGAAAGAGCCGAAATGTTTGGGTGGACGGGGGATTGCCACGTCGCTTCGCTCCTCGCAATGACATTGCATCTACTCTTCTAGTCGATAAACGTAATCAACCACACCCAGCGAAGGGCCGAGGAGAGACAGGTCAACTAACTGAACCAAATTCTTCGCATCGTTCCCGTATTCCTTCGGAGCACCTTCGATAATGTGGTAGATGGCAACGCCTTCATGCGGGAGGCCAGCGTCAAAATTATGTTTCCCGCTAATCTCTCCTTTTTTGCGGAGCTCTATCAATAGATATTCCTCGCCGGAAAAAGTTCTGTCTTTAAGCGACATCGTCCCAAGTTCGCCGCTTTTATGAAGCGGAACTTTTACCAAACGCGTGCCGCTATTTCCTTCCGCGAACTTTATCTTTATTCTTTTTCCGTTCCCGAACTTCAGCATGCGCGGCTTCACGAACCCAAGCTTCATCTTCGTATATCCGCTAAAGAACGAGGGTTCGTTATATCCGTTAACCGAATTGTGATTTCCGCCGCTCATCAAATCATATTCCTTAACAAGTTCGAACGGCGGTTGATAGAGGTCGGCATAGTTCTCAACATCCGACAGTGTAACGTATGGCCCGATCCCGTGAAAAAGTTCGTGCAGGAAGGAACCGTACCACCAGCTATGCTTTAGCCCATAACTATTTGCCGATTGTTCGTTCTCGAGCAGTAGGCGCCTTTTCGGTTCCATCCCATAGAAAGAATCTTTTTCGACCGGCATTTCCATCACGAGATATCCCTTAAAACGCCAGGAAGGGTCTCTCCAGTGCGGGAGCTGTTCGTACCAACCGCCTTTATATATGGACCAGAAGCCGCCGGGCATAAGGCAAACGACGAAGTCGTAACTCTTCCCGCGCCAGTAGCCGACGTCGATGGTAGAAATAGCGTCTTGAACTATTTGCGTCGGCAGGTCGTTCTGGTTATCCATCTCGCGATAATCGGATAGCTTTTTCACGACCGCCCATTTTTCATAGATATCGCCCGACAATTTCACCTTGCCTGAACTTGACCATGCAAAATAATTTTTTACGCTGTTGCGAGCGTTTCTGTCGTCGCCGCCTTTAGATGTGCCGAACATCATGTTCTTCATCCAGTCAAACGTGGCAAAACGTGGAATATCTTCTGAATCTGCGAATCTCGCAGGTATGACCAAGATATTCAAACGCCGATTTCCAAATTTCTGCGAAGGCGCTTTCACCTTTGCAGACTTCTCATTAACGCCGAAATAATCTATCGACACCTTTGCATATTTAAAATTCGTGTCCATCTTATCGATATGCACTGCAACGCCGCTACCGCTAGTTGGAACCCACGCCTTGCGCACGGGAGCGCGGGCGCAAGCTCCGCAAAACACGATCAACGCGGCAAGCAATAATACTTTTGTCTTCATTTCACTCGCGAAGATGCCACCTCGTTCGCTTTTTTACTAGATTTTTATTTCGATTCAGATATCCATCTTGGCACATATGTCAAACATCAAACTTTGGTGGCGGGCTGGTAGGCCATTTTCTTTCACGGTAAGCGTTGTTCCGCCGATACTTGCGGCGGTCATAGCTATTAACGAAAACCCGGGGCTCAAGATCAAGTGGTTCTATCTAATACTAACTGTGCTTGGATGCTGGATAGCTCACGCAGGATCCAACATCTTCTCCGATTACTTCGATTTTAAAAAGCGCGTCGATCGGACCGGGACATATGGATCTAGCGGCGTACTCGTTGAAGGACTTTTAACGCCTAAATCTGCATTCATAGGCTCGCTTGTAGCTTTTATAGTGGCGTCAAGTATAGGCCTATTCTTCATCTTAGCTCTTCCGCACGGATCAGAGCTGATATGGCTGATAGCGCTAGGCGCATTCATGGGTTTCTTCTACACGGCGAGCCCGTTCGTAATAAAATATAGGGCGCTCGGAGATATCGCCGTCTTCTTGGCATTTGGGCCGGCAATGGCGCTTGGCGCGTACTTCGTCCAGGCGGGGCACTATTCTCTAACACCTATCCTCTACTCGTTGCCTATTGCGCTGCTTGTCGATGCCGTGCTTCACAGCAATAACCTGCGCGATATAAAAAATGACAGCGTGGTCGAGATCAAAACGTTTGCAATGGTGCTAGGCGAGCAAGGCGCAAAATATATGTACTACACTTTATTGATAGGCGCCTACGTTCTGATACCGATCTTAATAGCCTTCGCAAATCTCACGTGGATATCGCTTATAACATTTATTTCTCTGCCCATAGCGATCAAACTAATTAAAATCGTGCGAAATAAGTCACAGATCCCGGAAAGCGAGTTTGCAGTAATTGATGCTGGCACTGCAAAATTTCATTCGGCATTTTCCATTCTCTTTATCGCGGCGCTTCTAATATCGAGGTGGCTATAAAGACCAAGCTCACAATCTATTCCAGCATAACAATGGCGTTCTCGCTTTGGTACCTGATATTCGTCGCGCGGCCGCTCAACTTCTGGCTGATGATGAGCTTTGCCACTGTTCTTCTTGCACTTGTGAGCTTTGCGGCTGGCCGCCCATTGTTCCGGCGAGATGAATTCACATTTAAGAATATTTTACTAGGCATCGCATCGGCAGCATTTCTTTACTTTGTTTTCTTTGCAGGCCGTAAATTGCTTCCTATATTTATACCGCATGACGCGCAAAACTTGCATTCTATCTATGCGAACGCTGAAAGCATCCCGCTTCCGCTCGTTGCGGCTCTTTTATTTTTCCCGATAGGATTCGGCGAAGAGATATTCTGGCGCGGTTTTATCCAAAAGAAGTTTGGGCTGATCTATGGCAAGAAGCTGGCGCTGATACTTACCGTTTTAATCTACACGGCGGTCCACATACCGACAATGAACCCGGTACTTATCCTTGCGGCGGCTGTTTGTGGCGCATTTTGGGGACTTTTATATTTTAGAACTGAAAGCTTGCTTGTAGTTCTCGTTTCGCATATGTGTTGGGACCCGTTGGTATTTATAGTTAGGCCAATTATGTAAGGAGAAAATATGTTCGATAAGATAAAACAATTAAAGAAGCTTCGCGACCTGCAGAACGAGCTTGGCAAAGAGAAAACTATTATTGAGAAGGATGGCACCAACATCCGCATCAATGGCAAGATGGAAGTGGAATATATCGCGCTGAATCCCGAACTTTCCAAAGAACGCCAGGAAAAGGTATTAAAAGATTGCTTCAACGATGCAGTTAAAAAAATGCAGATGAAGATGGCGCAACAGATGCAGAAGATGGGCAATCTTGGGAATTTGGGGTTATAACAAGGTCATCACTACCAGCACAACGGTCAGCAATATCATTACAATTGCGGTTATCCATGCGATGATATTGTAAGTTCTTCCGTTCTTGAACTCGCCCATCAGGCGGCGATCGTTCACCAGAAGCAGCATAAAGATGATAATGAACGGTAGGAGTATTCCGTTCAAGACCTGCGAGAAAATCATTATCCAAAGGAGCGGAAAATGGGGATACAGAACCGCAAGCCCACTGATGACGATAATAATAGTGTAAAGTCCGTAAAATTGCGGCGCCTCTTTGAACGTTTTATTAACGCCGGTTTCCCATCCAAGTCCTTCGCAAACGCTAAAGGCGGTTGAAAGTGGAATGATACTTCCGGCAAAAAGTGCCGCGTTGACAAGGCCAAACGCAAAAAGTTTGAAACAATAATCGCCGGCGATCGGCTTTAGCGCCAGCGCAGCATCGGCCGCCGTGTCTATCCTAAGTCCGCTCTTATAAAGCGTTGCACCACACGTAAGAATGATGAAGAAGATGACCACACTGGCGACGACCGCGCCAACGTAAACGTCCCACTTTGCATGCCGATAACTTTCCGCGGTTATGCCTTTTTCGACCACGGCAGATTGCTGATAGAACTGCATCCACGGGGCGATCGAGGTACCAACGATGCCGATTATCATGTAAAGATAAGCGGAATCGAATTGAAGCACCGGCTTCACCGTGCTTATCGCAACTTCCTTCCAGTCTGGATGTGCGATCGTGCCCGATATCACGTAGGCAACGTAGAAGAGGCAGGCGAAGAGAAAAACTTTTTCGACCGATTTGTACGAGCCCTTTACAACGAGCGCCCACACTAGCAACCCGCCAAGCGGCACGGAAACGTACCTATTTATTCCAAAGAGTTCCATACCCGCCGCGACGCCGGCGAAGTTCGACATAACGTTGCCAACGTTCACGAGCAGAAGCACAAGCATCAGGTAGAAAGTTATCTTTAAGCCAAAATGTTCGCGGATAAGGTCGGCAAGGCCTCTGCCAGAAACGGCGCCAAGGCGCGCGCTCATCTCCATTATTATAGTAAGCGCGATGCAAACGGGGATGGTCGTCCACAAAAGGTTGTATCCATAATGTGCGCCGGCAACGGAATATGTGGCGATGCCGCCGGCATCGTTATCAACGTTGGCGGTGATAATTCCAGGCCCCAAAACGGCAAAGAATATCCATAGATTCCTAAAGAAACCTTTTGGCAGCGGATGTTTTACCTTTAGCCACTTCATAGCAGTCCGGTCTTCTTTCCCCAAGTTTCCGCGATGACGAGGCTTAACACGTCATCTATCGTTATGATCCCCTGAATGACCCTTTCGTGATCGATCACTGGCACGGCCAACAGATTATATTTGTCGATCAAGTATGCGACCTCTTTCGCGCTGTCATCGACATGAACGGACGGGGGCTTTGTCTGCATTATATCGGCTACCTTCTTTTCCAGCGGCTCGACCAGTAAGTGCTTGAACGTAACCGAACCTTCGAGCTTGTTCTCGGCATCTACAATGTATGCGTAATAAATGGTTTCGGCCGTCGTCTGTAGCTTCTTTATATGTTCGATAGCGCCGCCGACCGTTATATCGTTATTTAAAGTGATGAATTCTGTCGTCATGAGCCCGCCTGCGGATTTGCTCTTGTGAGACAGAAGCTGCGAAAGTTTTTTCGATTTTTTCGTTCCGATCTGCGAAAGAATTCTGTCGGCATCGCGGCGCGGCAGTTCTCCCAAAAGGTCGGCAGCTTCATCGGAAGGCATGCTCTCGAAAAGAGTTGCGTTGGTCTTTGCATCGAGTGCGCCGATCAGCTCTCTTTGATGTTTCATGTCCATTTCTGTAATGATCTCAACTCGAGTTCCAATATCTAGCGATTTCATAAGAGCGGCACGTTGATAAAGGTCAAGTTCCATCAGCATTTCGGAAAGATCGGGAGGCGGGATGGATTTTAACTGCGCCTGCGAAACGTTCAGCTGAATGGTACCCTTGTCCGGATGCACGGAGAGCGGCTGAACGAATTTCCACGCGAGAAAGCCTTCCTTCGTTAAGTAAACCGCGTGCGGGTTTAAGAATTTAACTATCGAATCGATGAACGGTTGCCAACCAAGGCGCCGCACCATGCCGCGAAGCCCAATATCGACGTGGGCAACGCGAAGGTCGTTATCGACCTTTAAAAAATGGACGTCGTTCACGCGAACGACCTTCCTGTTGAACGTATCGACGACCTGCTGGTCTAGCACATGTTTACGCACAGCACTTTCCGGCTCTTCGTAGTACGACTCTTTATATTCGAGAGTGTCGCCAGAAACCTTGATATGAAATTGTTCGTTCGTCCGCTGAATGTTCGTCCACGGAACAACAGCATATCGTTTGGTAAAAAAGCCCTTCGAAATTACAAGTGCGGATATTTTGGGATAAGCTTCGCCTAAAGGTTCGACCAGGAAATCGTAAGGATGGCCAAGCCAGCGGCCGGTCTTATCGACAACGCCCTTCTTTATCGCCTCTGTAAAGAATAAGAACATGATGAATTCTCTAAATTAGGCAACACAACCTGCTGTTCGCATATGCCTTCGTAAAGTTTTTGTTTCGCTGCTGCTAGAAAACGCTCCACATCACGCGAGCTCATCCTTTTTTGTTTGAGTGCGCTTTTGATCCGTAAGCGTTGCCAGTTAGCGTACCCGATCTTCATCTCGCCGACGGGGTCGCATTTTAGGCACGGGGCACCTTTTGGGTCCGCCAAAAGTTCCGCCGCAAAGCGAAGCGCAAGGCGCATGTAATGCGATACATCTTCAATGTCAAGTTTATAGCGCGATTTTTTGGCGTACATAGAAAAAGTTCGGCGAAGCTGCTTGAACCGCTGCAATGCGAGGATGCCGGTGAAGATTTGTTTGCTCGTCTTGAACGAAAAAAGCGCGTTCTTTAAGACCTTCTCGAGAAGGTTATCGAACGGCGAAAAATCGCCTAGTATCATTCGGTTCATTTTGTCCCACACGGATTGGCGCACATGCATATCGAACCGCATCTCCCAGTAAGTGTGGCTTAAAAGGCGCGCCTTGTAGCTTTTTATTATCTTGTACGGGATGTAATAATTGTGGGCGACGACGTCGCAGGCCAAGTGCGCGAGATATCCATAAGCGGCCGCTCTTTCGCGATCGGTCTTTGCCGATTTTAGCACTAACTGCCCGACGCGCCAGTTGTGGCAATGGTCATGCTGGCCGGCATATTTTTTACCAAGAACGATATCTGCCGAGATCGCACCGTATAAGAACCATTCTTCGCGGCCCGCAATGACCGCACGAACGGCAGGCGCCATCAGCGCCATCTTTTCTAGAAGCGAAAGTGCGATCTCTATATGAGTTCCAGGCCCCCACGCATGCGCAATGTCAGGCACTAAAAGAAAAACAACAGTTGATAAAATGATGTATATAAGCATAAGTCTGCCTTCAGAGAGGATAGTACATTGTCATGAAAAATGGAATAAAAGAGTTGCTTCAAGACGTAAAGACGCATCTTGAATATCAGAAGATAATGGGGGTAACGGAAATGCCGAAAAGTTCTTGTCATTGCGAGGAGTCCGCTAGGACGACGAAGCAATCTCACAAATCAAGCTGTAATAAGGAGATTGCCACGCCACCTTCGGTGGCTCGCAATGACACAAAATTGAAAGAGATCCGCGCTGAAATAGGCGATTGCAAGCGCTGCAAGCTTTGCAAGGCACGGAAGAACATCGTATTCGGAGTCGGCGATCCGAACGCGGCGCTTATGTTCATAGGTGAAGGGCCGGGTGCAGACGAAGACGAACAGGGCGAACCGTTCGTTGGACGCGCCGGACAGCTGCTCACAAAGATAATAATCGCAATGGGCCTAAAACGTGAAGACGTCTATATTGCGAATTGTGTGAAGTGCCGCCCTCCGAACAATCGTGCGCCGGAACCGGACGAGCTAGATACCTGTATGCCTTTTCTAATGAAGCAGATCGAGGCAATTAAGCCGAAGGTCATCGTCTGCCTGGGAGCTACCGCGGCAAAAGATATCTTAAAGACCGAGGTTCCAATCTCAAAGCTCCGCGGAAAATTCCTAGATTGGAACGGATATAAACTAATGCCCACATTTCACCCGGCTTTCTTGCTCCGAAACCCCAACATGAAGCGCCCAGTCTGGGAAGATATGCAGACAGTGATGAAAGAGCTAGGCCTTAAAAGTCGGATAAATCCACTTGCAAAATAGCGTTAAAATGGCTAATAAAGCCTCCAACAAAAATTGGAGGATTTATGGCAGCAACCGTTCCTGGATTTAATACATTTACACTGATAGGCCAGCAACCCGCGATACAATCGGTCTTCGCTACCATGGGAAATACGCTGGCAGGCGCTCGCATCGATACACCAGAAATAGCGGCGTTTGGTATCGACCCTCTTGCCTTGGCTGCAACGAATACTCGGCCCATTAATCCGCTTTGGGCAGAAGCGGTCGAGACATTTGGCCCTTCGGCGCGCATAACTTCTCCGAAAAATGATGATGGAGTCTTGCAACTTGCTGCGAAGGCACCGAGCCGCAGCATGGAAGGAATAATCGTTTCCGTAAACATAACCGATGGAGATGTGCGGTCGTACCTTAGCGGCTTCGTCGGTAATGGATCGGGTAAGGCGAAGGCGCTCGCTGCAAAAGGCGACGCTCTAGTCGAGGCTTTACGGCGAGGAGATGTTTATTCCCAAAGAGATGTAAAATGTATAAGAAATAAAGCGATAGATGCATATTCAAAGGCCATCCACGAGATCGAAGGTTATGTCGACAATGAAAACATCGTTTTTATCTCGGCAAGGCTTCACATTGCCAGGGGGTTCTTGTACTTGCAAGCCGGCAAAGACGACTGGGCTTT
>CAIPVD010000236.1 GCA_903868375.1 uncultured delta proteobacterium | reverse complement strand
TAGCGTACCTGTCACAAAAGCCGGCGCACCTTATCAGGTGTCCGATTTAAATGTCAATATCATCTTGCAAAATCCACGATCTACGCCACCAACTAACATAAACTTTTAATGATAAAAAATTCTGTCCCAAAAAAATAGGCCGATCAACTTTTGAACGGATTGCTTATCATAATCTCTGAACCGCGTGCCGGGCCATGAGACAATATTGCGATAGGCAATTGAAGTTGTTCTTGAATGAATTCTATGTATCTCCTTGCATTTGAAGGTAATTTTTCAACGCTATCGGCGCTATCAAGCTTCTCTTTCCAGCCTGGCATCTCTATATAATGAGGAGTTAGGTCATCTTCGTATCTGGTGCAGACCTTGATCTTATCAAAGCCGGTTAGAACGTCGAGCTTAGTTAGAGCTATACCTGAAAGCCCGTTTATCATGCTGGAACGTCTTAGCAGTTCCAGATCGAGCCAACCGCACCTTCTCGCCCTGCCTGTCGTCGCTCCATATTCTCCGCCACGTTCGCGCAATTTTCTTCCCATGGCGTCGTCTAGTTCCGTTTGGAACGGACCGCTTCCAACTCGCGTTGTATATGCCTTCACAACTCCCAAGACATAATCTATTGCCGTGGGCCCTACTCCGCTTCCCGAAGCCGCCCCGCCCGACACGGTAGAAGACGATGTAACGAAAGGATATGTGCCGTGATCTACGTCTAACCCCGTACCTTGCGCACCTTCAAATAATATATTGTCCCTGTTCGCAACCGCCATGTTCAAAAGAACTACCGTATCATAAACATACTTCTTAAGTTCCGCGCCAAACTTTAGATACTTGTCGAATATCTCGTTAAAGTCGAAAGTTGGAGCCCCAAATACCTTTTCGATGTAAAGATTCATCTGCGGAAGGACATATTCAAGGCGTTCGCGTAAACGATTTTCATCGATGATATCTTCTACGCGGATGCCGCGCCTTGCAACTTTGTCTTCGTAGCATGGGCCGATGCCTCTGCCGGTCGTGCCTATCTTGCTTCCTCCGGCGCCATCTTCCCGCAGTTTATCAATAAGTTTATGATAAGGCATGACGACGTGCGCGCCAAGGCTTAGCGTAAGCTGCGTGTCGTCGGTTAAATAACCGTTCGATTTAAGCAGCGCGATTTCAGCCAGGCAAACCTCCGGGTCGATCACGACGCCGTTGCCTATCACGCACTTTACATTTTCATGCAAAATGCCGGACGGAAGTAGATGCAACACGGTCTTCTTGCCATCGACCACGATAGTGTGGCCTGCATTTGCGCCGCCCTGGAACCTTACGACGTATTTTGCATGGTTCGTTAAGACATCTACGATACGGCCCTTGCCTTCATCGCCCCACTGCGCACCTACTATTACGGTTGTTGTCATATTTTATCTCGGTTAGCCCATCAATTTTTCCAAAATAGCCTTCTGCGCGTGCAACCTATTTTCCGCCTGATCGAACACGCGAGAATTTGGCCCATCCATAACTTCAGACGTAAGTTCTTCATCGCGATGAGCCGGCAGGCAATGCAGTACTATCGCATCTTTCTTGGCGTGCGACATTAGCGACCTGTTCACCTGGAACGGCCTAAACAATTTTTTCTTCTGTTCCACTTCGTCGGATTCCTGCCCCATCGATATCCACGTATCCGTATTTATAACGTCGGCGTTCTTTACAGCTTCCGAAGCGTCGTTGAAAACCTTAATGTTCGAATATCCGCCCGACCTTATCTTATCTAATATGATAGCCGGCGGCTCGAAGCCTTTCGGGCATGCAAGTGCCAGTTCGAATCCAAAAAGAATGGCGGCCTGGATCCAGGTATTCGCCATATTATTG
The DNA here is from genome assembly GCA_903868375.1 of uncultured delta proteobacterium. GTDB lineage: Bacteria > UBA10199 > UBA10199 > 1-14-0-20-49-13 > CAIPVD01. The sequence goes on along the minus strand of CAIPVD010000236.1, from coordinate 7,044 downwards.
CCGTCGCCAACCCAAACTATTTTTTGATCGGATACGTTTCCTTTGTTCTCTTCGATCGTTTCCATATCGGCCATGATCTGGCACGGATGTAAAAGGTCTGTTAGCCCGTTAATAACCGGAACGGATGCCGCCGACGCAACTTCTTCGATGCGCGATTGTTCGAACGTGCGCATCATAATGCAATCGACATAGCGCGAGAGAACCTTGGAAGTATCGGAATACGTCTCTCCCCTGCCCAGTTGGCTCGCCTGCGACGTAATGTTCAGCGCGTGTCCGCCAAGCTGATACATTCCAACTTCGAAAGAAACGCGAGTTCTGGTTGATGACTTTTCGAATACCATAGCAAGCGTTTTGCCCTCTAACGGATGATGTTTCTTACCGGCCTTTTGCTGTTTCTTTAGCCATTTCGCGCGATCCAAAAGTCCTCGCAGTTCATCTTTCGTGTAATCAAGCAGGCTTAAAAAATGTCTCGGCATATTCCCTCTCCTTTTTGTTTTATAAGATATACTTGCTCAAATCCCTATCTTTTACAACATCAGACAATTTTTCCTTAACATACTTCGCATCGATCATGAACTTTTGCCCTTTTTTCTCCGGCGCATCGAAAGATATCGTATCGAGCACTTTTTCCATAATCGTATGAAGGCGCCGTGCTCCGATGTTCTCCATCTGCTCGTTAACGTACGCCGCCATCTCGCAGATCTCTTTTAGCCCATCTTCGGCAAATTGAAGCGAAATGGTTTCGGTCTTCATTAGAGCCATGTATTGTTTAACGAGCGAGTTATCCGTTTCCGTAAGTATCCTGAAAAAATCTTCTTTAGTCAAAGGATCGAGTTCGACCCTAATGGGAAAACGGCCCTGAAGTTCCGGTATCAGGTCGCTAGGCTTTGAAACGTGAAATGCGCCTGCCGCAATAAAAAGAATGTGGTCGGTCTTGACCATGCCGTGCTTCGTCATAACGGTCGAGCCTTCGACGATGGGCAAAATATCGCGTTGTACGCCCTCGCGCGAAACATCCGGTCCGTGACTTGACGCGCCTTCGCGCGAAGCGATCTTATCGAGTTCATCTAAAAAGACTATGCCGTTCTGTTCCACTCTCTCTATTGCAAGCTTCGTGATCGATTCCATATCGATAAGCTTGTTAGATTCGTCTTGCGAAAGTATCTTTAATGCTTCGGGGATTTTTACTTTACGTTTTTTCTTTTCCTGACCCTGGCCGGGAAAAATGCCGCCCATCATCTCTTTCAGGTTCATTCCAAGTTCGTCTAATCCTCCAGGGCCGGCAGCAAGAACTTCTATCATCGGCATGCCTCGCGGCTGGGCTGGAGGTAGTTCTACCGATTGTCTGTCTAGCTTTCCGGACCGGAGCTGTTCTTTCAACGAATCTCGCGCCGCCTGTTTATCCGCGCCTTCCGGAAAAGGTTCTTCCTTTGCCATAAGGAGGTCTAAAAGTCTTTCTTCTGCAATTTCCTGTGCGCGAGCCTTTATCTTTGCGGTTTCTTCTTCACGAACCATCTTCACTGCAAGGTCTGTCAGCTCGCGGATCATCGATTCGACGTCTTTACCAACGTAACCTACTTCGGTGAATTTCGAAGCCTCTACCTTTATAAAAGGCGCGCACGCAAGACGCGCAAGGCGCCTGGCTATTTCTGTTTTACCGACGCCGGTCGGCCCTATCATTATAATGTTCTTTGGAGTTATTTCGTCGCGCAGCGGATGAGCAACCTGCTGGCGCCGCCAACGATTTCGCAGCGCAATTGCAACCGAGCGCTTGGCATTTTTCTGGCCGATTATAAATCGGTCGAGTTCGGAAACTATTTCACGCGGGGTTAGGTTGGCTGATGTTACCATAACTGGCTACAAGGCCTCCGAAACTATCTGATCGTTCGTGAAGACGCATATTTCCGAAGCAAGCCGAATGGATTCTTCTGCGATCTCTTTCGCAGAAAGTTTCGAATGCGCAATCATTGCCCTAGCCGCCGCAAGCGCATAAGGGCCGCCACTGCCTATCGCCGCAACGCCATCGTCCGGTTCTATCACATCGCCGTTGCCCGATATCACGAACGTCTTTTCTTTATCGGCAACTATAAGGAGAGCTTCAAGGCGGCGAAGTATCTTGTCGGTGCGCCAATCCTTCGCGAGTTCAACTGCTGCGCGTGTGATATTTCCGCGAAACTCCGAAAGCTTGGCGTCGAATTTGTCGAAGAGAGTGAATGCGTCGGCGGTCGAACCGGCAAAGCCTGCAACGACTTTGCCTTCGCAAAGCGTACGGATCTTTTTGGCGGACTTCTTCATGATGGTGTTACCCATCGAAACCTGTCCGTCGCCCGCGATCGCAAGCTGGCCGTCACGGCGCACCGCTATTATAGTTGTCGCATGAAACATGGATTTCCGGCTAACGCTTAAGCCTTCGGGTGTGCTTTTTCATATACATCCATAAGTTTGTCAACACTTACGTGTGTATATTTTTGTGTCGTGGAAAGGCTAGAATGGCCAAGCAGTTCTTGTATGCCGCGGAGGTCTGCGCCCGAGTTCAGCATATGCGTCGCAAATGAATGGCGCAATACGTGAGGCGTTACCTCTTTTTGGATACCTGAAGTGTGCAGATATTTTTGGACCATACGCTCGACACTGCGCGGAGTAATTCGGTCGCCTTGCCTGTTTAGGAAAACGGCCTTCGTTGAATTCGGCTTGTCCATTAATTCTTCACGGCGTGCAAAATAATTTGCTACCGCTGTCTGTGCCTTGCTTCCGATCGGAACGATGCGTTCTTTTCTTCCCTTACCGAGAACTTTTAAAACGCCTTCGCCGAGATTGATATTATCGACATCTAATCCTACAAGTTCGCTAACGCGTAACCCTGATGCGTACATTACTTCCATCATCGCCTTGTCGCGAAGAGATAGCACATCGTCATTTCCAGGGCCGCTTAATAGCGTCGTAACTTCGTCGACAGAAAGGAACTTGGGCAAACGTTTCGGCACTTTCGGTGTCGCCACATCCTTTGCAGGATTGGAAGCCATTACGCCGGTCTTTATCCAATATTTAAAGAACGAACGTAGGCTTGCCAATTTTCTGGCTATCGATGCCGGGTTGTTCTTATTGAAAAGCGTTGCGAGATAGCCACGCACGATATTGTGGTCTATCTTGTTTAGCGCGCTCTTGCCGCCATTGGCTATCTGCGAATTTGCTTTCCCCAGGTAACCATAGAACTGGCGCAGATCAGCTAGATAGTTCTTAATCGTGTGGCTGGAAGCATCTTGTTCATGCTTCAGGTACTCACCGAACTTGTTTAATAGTTCTTCCATATTGTTCCTCCCCCCCATTGTTTAATAAGTCTGTCGCATAGTATAGGTTTTAAAAAACAATATCAAGATAAATTGTATATTTTTTACTATTAAATTTCAGGCACTTAAGATAGGTGTCAGCTACTTATGAAGCGAAGGCCTAAGGGGCGTCCAGAGCAGATCACAGGGATTTTAGAGGGTTTCCTTAAGCAAAAGGGGCTTATAAAGAAGGTCCGCCAATACAGCATTTTCGATATTTGGAAGGATATTGTCGGTGAAATGATAGCAGAAAAGGCAACACCTGCCAAGATGGCTGGCGATTCGTTAGTGGTGTTCACGAAAAATGCCGCATGGGCAAACGAACTTTCTTTCATGAAAGATCAGATACTCAAAAAAATAAAAGAGGCGCTGCCCGATTCGGAAATAAAAGATATCCGTTTTATTGCTGGAAGACTTTGATCACTTGATCTGCTGGAACCGCCCCGTCTCGCACGATTGCCATGGTTTCATCCGCAACGTCTATTACAGTAGAACCCCTGGAAGGATCGCATTCGCCACCGTCTAAGCACATATCGAGTTTATCCTTAAAATATTTTAGCACGTGCTTGACGTTCAGAGATGGCGGATAGCCGGATAGATTTGCGCTCGTCGTTGTAATGGGCCTGCCAAGTTCGCGGACGATGGCCGTTGCAACGGGATGTGACGAAATTCTAATTCCTATCTTTCCCGTGTTAGTGGTCAGCGATTTGGATATCTTTTTCCCCGCAGGAAACAGGATCGTTAAAGGGCCAGGCCAAAAAGCTTTAATTAAATTGTTAACGGGATCTGCGACACGCTCCACGTATTCTTCGAGCATCGGCTTATCTGCGACAAGTATCGCAATGGGTAATCCGTAGTCGCGGCGCTTTAGGTCGTAGAGCCGCTTAATGGCCTTTTCATTCGTTACATCGACGCCCAAACCGTAAAAAGTTTCCGTTGGATAAACTAGCACCTTGCCACTTTTAAGATATTCAACTGCCTTGGAAATGATCTCCGGTTCCGGGTCGCGCGAATTTATTGTATAAATATCTGACATAAGTTTATTTCTTCAGTTTTCTGCTTTTTTCTTCAACATCTTTCGCCATTTTTTTGCGATAGTCAATTAGCTTATCGTGAAGCGCTTTATCCGAAAGCGCAAGTATCTCAACTGCAAGGAGCGCTGCATTTTTTGCGCCGGCCTTGCCTATCGTCACCGTTGCAACGGGAATTCCGCCGGGCATCTGTCCCATCGCAAGAAGCGAATCGACTCCCTGAAGAGGAGAAACCGCCAAAGGCACGCCTATCACGGGGATTACCGTATGTGCGGCGATAACGCCGGCAAGATGAGCTGCATAACCTGCGCCGGCTATCACGACCTGCACGCCTCTTTTGGATGCGTTCTTTGCAAAATCGGTCGTCATGTCGGGGGCGCGGTGCGCCGATGTAATTATCATCTCATACTCTACACCGAATTCTTTTAGAGCCTTCGCCGATTCTTCCATGACGGAAAGATCGGAATCACTTCCCATTACTATGCTTACAAGCGGACCTGTTGCCATTATTGCCTCCGTTTATTTTCTGTTAAGGGCCCTGTATCCGATATCTTTTCTATAATGAACGCCTTCCCAAGATATTTTGCTAACCGCTTCGTAGGCGTTGGTTATCGCCTCGCGATAATTCTTGCCAACGGCGGTTACGCCAAGCACGCGGCCCCCGTCGGTCACGATCTTGCCATCTTTAAGTGCCGTGCCTGCATGAAAGACAACACTACCGGTCACGCGTCCCGCAGCTTCAAGCCCATTTATTTCTATCCCTTTTTCGTAATGGCCGGGATATCCGCGCGACGCCATTACTACACAGACGCTCACCAGATCATCCCATCTAATATCGAAAGTGTCGAGCTTGCCGTCTAACGCCGTATTCATAAGTTCCACAAGATCGCTGCGCAACCGCACCATTAAAGGCTGCGTTTCCGGATCGCCCATGCGAACGTTATATTCAAGTACACGCGGAACGCCGTTCGAAATCATAAGGCCTGCGTACAAGAAACCGACAAATGGCCGCCCTTCCGCGTTCAGCCCCGCAACGGTCGGCTTAATAATTTCCTTCATGATCCGGTCGCGCAGCGCATCGTCTATAACGGGCGCTGGCGAATATGCGCCCATGCCGCCGGTGTTAGGCCCCTGGTCGCCGTCGTAAACAGCTTTATGATCCTGGCTGGAAGCAAGTGGCAAAACGTGCGTTCCATCGGAGATGCAGATGAACGAAGCCTCTTCGCCTTCCAAGAATTCTTCGATGACTATCTTCTTGCCCGCCTCGCCAAATTCGCCGCGCTTAAGGAAAGAATCTATTGCGGCGTTTGCATCTGCATCATTTTTGCAGATGAAGACGCCCTTGCCAGCAGCGAGGCCGTCTGCCTTGATAACCACCGGCAGCCCGTTCGACTTCACAAAGCTCTTCGCCTCCGATGCCTCCGTGAAAGTTCCGTAGTTAGCAGTTGGAATATCGTATTTCTGCATGAAGGTCTTGGCGTACGATTTACTTCCTTCAAGCTGCGCGGCGAGCCTACTTGGCCCAAAGATGGACAGGTCGTTCCGCTCGAAAGCATCTACAACACCCACGACAAGCGAAGCTTCGGGGCCCACAATGGTTAGATCTATCTTGTGCTTCTTGGCAAAATCGACCAGGCCGTTCACATCGTCCACCTTAACGGGGACGCACTCTGCAATGCCTGCTATTCCAGCATTTCCTGGCGCGCAAAATATCTTTTCTACCTTGGGATTTTGGGCGATCTTCCATGCTACAGCATGTTCGCGCCCGCCTGAACCTATTACGAGTACTTTCATGGTGGAAGAGTTACTAGCAAAGAGATGGCATTAAAATCAACTAAAAACCCTTCTTACCACGATCAAGATCATTGGCAGAAGTATGAAGATGATACCTACGGGAACCTTGCCATCGCCAGGCGAATTGCCGGTCACTTGGCAACCACCGCCACCTATTCCAGTAATAAACGGGGGCCCAGATTCGGCTCTCGGCTGACCGTTTGCCGCTATTGTGCCGGCTTCTCTCGCCGTTTTCTGCAACGGCACGGACTGGTCCGCGCACAAAGGTTCCGGATCGCAAACGTGAACGGCAACCGTTATCGGCCATTCATGCTTAATAGAAGCATCAACCGCCTTAAGAGGCGCGCTTAACGCCGTAAATACGCCGGCTGCTGGTGATGGCATGCCATCTTCGTGGATCTCCAGCGCATTGTCTTTGTTAACGAACCCTATATCTTGCCATGGATTTCCGGCTTTGTCTGTTATGCTCCAGGTATAGATCAGTTTATCATTCGTAAAATCGATGGCGTCTACCGTTACAACTTTATTGTCGGCACTCTTAAGCGAGTTGATCACCGGACGCTCGTTCTTATTATAATAGTAGAGCATGGCGTATGGGATTCTGCTTTGACTTAAGTCAGACGATGATTTTTTAGAATGCTGCATGCCATCTTTGTTTGCAGCTGTCACATTCATCTGCTTCAAATATTCATCTTTATTGCCCGACGAGAAGATGCCCGCAAGGTCGAAACCTCCGAACGCCTGTTTTTTCATCGTAACCGGTTTGAAGAGCCTTGGTGACGAGTAAACTACCTGACCGCTATTATTTATTCCATCCTTCGGAGCATCTGCGACAAGCAGCTCGTTTGCATAAGGCGTAACGCTTATTTGACCGGCGTCACTTACCTGCCCGC
>CAIPVD010000235.1 GCA_903868375.1 uncultured delta proteobacterium | reverse complement strand
GCTGCATGCCCCGCCGGCTGCGACATTCCAGGGTTCATTCATTTTCTGCTCGACAACAAACCGAAGGAAGCGCTGAAACTTATAAAAGAAACCATCCCCCTGCCCGCTTCACTTGGCAGAGTTTGCCCAAAGCCGTGCGAAACGGCTTGCAGGCGCAGCCTTATCGAAGGCCCTGTGTCGATCTGCTTTCTAAAACGCCACGTCGCCGATACGGAACTTGCATCGGGCGAGATGTATGTACCGAAAGTTGCGAATAGCACCGGCAAAAAAGTTGCCATCGTGGGCGCGGGGCCTGCAGGACTTGCCGCCGCATTTTTCCTGCAGCAAGCGGGACACGCAACCACGATATTCGATGCGCATCCAAAGGCCGGTGGCATGCTTCGTTACGGAATTCCGGCATATCGCCTGCCGCGCAATATTTTAGATGAAGAGATAGGCGTTATCGAAAAAATGGGAACGAAGTTCAAACAAAACGTCCGCTACGGCAAAGATTTCGATATGGCATCGCTTAAAAAGGACGGCTTCGATTCTGTATTCGTAGCGGTCGGCGCACAGGTCGCAACAGCCATGGGAGTTGCCGGTGAAGACGACGGCGGCGCCCTTTCAGGTATCGGTTTCCTGGACGACGTATCTAGAGGCGCGAACATTGAAGTTGGCGAACGAGTTGTCGTTGTCGGCGGCGGAAATACCGCGATAGACGCGGCACGCACTTCGCTTCGTCTCGGCGCAAAAGAAGTGATAATCCTCTATCGCCGCACGCGCAATGAAATGCCAGCGAACGATGTTGAAATAGACGCGGCCGAACACGAAGGCGTAAAGATAATGTATTTGGCGGCTCCTACCGCAATGAAGAGGACTAATAGCGGTATCGAGCTCACCTGCATTAAAATGGAGCTGGGCGAACCGGACACTTCGGGAAGAAGAAAACCGGTGCCTATGAAAGGTTCGGAATTTCAGCTTAACGCATCTACCGTAATTTCGGCGATCGGCCAAAGGGTAGATACATCGACGTATGAAATGAAGAACTTTAACCTGACTAAATGGAACACGTTCGATGTTAACCCGAACACGTTTGAAACCAACGTCGCTGGCGTGTTTGCAGGTGGCGATTGCACGTCCGGTGCCGATATCGCGATACGCGCAGTTGCTGCCGGCAAAAAAGCGGCCGTAGCCATCAATCAATATTTGAATGGCGAACACGTGATCGGCGAACCTGTCGAATTCCATTCAACGATGGGAGAACTGGAAGAAGTCCCAAAGGAGATGCTTGAGGGAAAGCCGAAGGCAGAACGTGCGAACATGCCGCAGCTTCCAGCCAAACCCCGAGCTAAAACTTTCGAAGAAGTAGAAATAGGTTTCGACTACAAGACGGCGCTGAACGAAGCGCGCAGATGCTTAACCTGCGGCTGCACCGAGGCCGGGAACTGCACGATGCAGGACCTGGCAACCGAATATGGCGCCGATCAGGAAAAATACAAAGGCGCTCGCCGCCATTATTATTCGGACGAATCGCATCCGAAGGTAATGTACGAATCGCACAAGTGCATCTTGTGCGGGAATTGCATCCGCTACTGCAGCGAGGTAAAAAAGATAGATGCGTTAGGTTTCGCAAATCGCGGATTCGATACCATGGTGAAGCCACCGCTAAACATGAAGCTTTCCGAGGTACCGCGTTTTAACGAATGTATCGACGTCGTTGACCGCTGCCCCACCGGCGCATTGAGCTATAAAAATCGTTGGGAGAAGAAAAATTAGCCAACTTGCGTATTGCCGTGTTCTTTAAGCCATGCCTTTGCAATAGCTAATTCTTCGGGTGAGGAATTCGGGTCTTCTGGCAACCATTTGATAGGCAATCGCTCGATCTCACTTTTCAAGGCTTCCATATCGTGGCGTTCTTTAAATATTGACATAAGGGCCAAGACTCCTCGCGGCCGCAAAGAGGCTATTTCTAAAAAAGTCCGCATGGGCATTGAACCTGCGCAGTTTTTAAAATCTTCGCCTACATAAACGTAACCCATTGCAAGCATCTTTTCGAACGACGCTATATCAAGCTTTCCGAAAGAAATGGCATCGGCCGCTTCTTCGACAATATGATACCATGCAACCATATGAGCATTGGCGTCATCATCGACCGAAAGCCTTCTATTGCCCATAACTCTTTCAACTGCAGGAAGAAGATCGGCAGGTTCGTAATCTGGCCTATATTTCTTATCGGCCGCGGCAATGTAAAGCTCATTTTCCTGGCGAAAGCGATTCGTAAACTCTTTTAGGAAAATGCTGTAAGGTTGAGGTTTATTTGTTCTATGCATTATTTCACGTGCAAAATACACACCTAAAAACATGGTAATCGTATCACCTAACCAGCCCTGTTCTAACAAACGTTCATATCCGATTATGTTAAACAGGCCATTCATAATATCGGTGCTTAAAAATGTCACATCTGTCCAAGCAAGAATAGCTGCACCTATACCAATTGTTAAGCCAATGTCATGCGGCGCTCTTTTTTGTACATAAGCGATTTTTGCTCTTCGGCCAATCTCTATAAACGGATCACCAAGACCAGGCATTCCATTAATGAAAATAGATTCTTTAGATTCCACACCGCCGCCCGCAAGAGAATATCCGGAAGAAATGGCATTACGCCTTTGAACCGGGCCTGCGGTTCCGCCATCGGCAGAAACTACATATGCATGTTCATTATTATTTGCCGCGGCTATAAAAGCATCGCCGGCAGAAGCAACAAGGGCCATCTGCTCAGCCGTGGCCCCTTCCCAAACGGCGGATGCCGGCTGCAAACCCCAAGTAGCAGAAAATGCACCTCCAGCTGAAATTAAACCAGCCGGCACCGAAGCCATAGTTGTTAGTCCCATATTGATCCCTTATATTTTTTGTTTGTGAATAGCGGCGAGATACTTCGCAGAAGAACGTTTTTTTGTCAAGAGTTCTTATAAGACTTTAACACCCAATCGCCCTGGAGATGACGAGCCGCTGGATCTCGGAGGTGCCTTCGCCGATATCCAAAAGTTTTTG
>CAIPVD010000234.1 GCA_903868375.1 uncultured delta proteobacterium | reverse complement strand
TGGCATATGCCCCCTTTGTCCAGATAAGCTTTGAAGTTTCGAGGTCGATCTCCCAGCCGCCAACTTTTGCGAGGCTGGATGTTTCGTTAAGAATCGCTTCGTCGCTTTTTAGGGCCGCTTCCAAACCTTTGCGTTCGCTTATATCGCGGACTATTGCCTGTATAAAATTCTGGCCTCCAACTTCAACACGGTTAAGGCTCACTTCGGCATCGAAAGTTGTTCCATCTAATTTTGCATGTTTCCATTCGAACAACTGCGGCTGCCCCTTGATGGCCGCATTTATCTTCTCCAGCGCCTTTTCTTTGGAGCCTCTTCCGTCCGGTTGGAACGGCGGCGAAAAACAGTATGGCGGCTGCCCGATGATCTCTTCGCGCTTAACACGGAACATCTTCAAGGTGCGGGCGTTGCAGTCAACGAAGATACGGTCGGACATAAGAAATATCGCGTCGCCGGCGTTCTCAAATAGGCTTCGATATTTAATCTCGCTTGCCTTGCGCTCGGTGATGTCGCGTATATTGCATTGTATCATTTTGGCGCCGGCAACGTCGTAGGCGGTGCAGACGAACTCGACATAGACAATCGTTCCGTCCTTTGTTTTAAGCGGCAGGTCGTCGTAGCGGATATATTCTTTGGACCTTAATTCTGAAAAATGATCCTTTAAGGCGGCAACGTCTTTGAAAATGCCGATCTCCCAGAGGCGCTTATTAAGGAATGCTGTCTTGGGATAGCCGAGCAGGCCGATAAGGAACTGGTTCATATCGACCACCGTGCCGGTGCCGAAGTCGATCAAAAGAATTCCGTCGCGGGACGTTTCAAATAGACGGCGATAGCGCAGCTCACACAGATCTTCTTTGGTGATCTCATTGTCTTTCATAGCGCATCCCTCTATCGGGAACTATAACAGAATGACCAATTGGCGCAACGTCATTTATATTGCCCAAAACGAGGATAGGACTGCAAGCTGTCCGTTCTGCATCTCCTTTTTGTTGACGTTTTTCCCTTCACTTGTTTCGGAGAAAGGTTTACAAGTGACTTTCAAAATTGCTTTTGATATTTAAGTAGATGATGAAGCGTATAGCGAAGAACTTTTTGATAGCTTTGATAGCACTGTGTCTCTCCGTGCTTGGATGTGCTACATATCGTTCTCATCCGATCTCGCCTTCCCAGACCATTCAAGATTTTGAAAGCCGCCGGCTCGACGATCCCGGCCTTAAAGGATTCATGGAAAAGGATCTAAGCCGTGAGATGAGCTCTTGGCCTCTTGGATCGTGGGACATTGATTCGCTTCTGCTTGCTGCATTCTATTTTCATCCAGATCTAGATGTTGCTAGGGCAAAGTGGGGTACGGCTAAGGCTGGTATAAAGACCGCTGGCCAGAGTCCGAACCCGACCTTTAATTTTGCTCCGCAATACGTGAGCAATTCAGATATTGGCACCTCGCCCTGGGTTCTGCCTTTTGCCTTAAATATTCCTATTGAAACTGCCGGCAAACGTGGCTACCGGATATCGCAAGCAAAGAACCTGTCGGAATCGGCTCGGCTGAATATCGCGACGGTAGCATGGCAGGTGAGAAGTCGTCTACGTTCGGCGCTTTTAGATCTCTACGCGGCAAAGAAGAACATTGCTATATTAGAAGGTCAGCTGAAACTTCTAGAAGAGAACGTCAGGTTTTTCGAGGCACGTTCATCGGGTTATCTACTTTCCCCGTTCATGCTTAGCGATGTGAGGCTTCAGCTAGATCAGGCTTATCTATCCGAGCGCGAGGCCGAAAAACAATTGGCAGAGTCGCATGTTCGTGTGGCGAGTGCCATTGGTGTGTCTAACACTGCCATCAAAGAGGCGAACCTCGATTTGGATTGTTTCGATGATCCGCCAAAAAGGTTGACATCTGATGATGTCAGAAAACAAGCGCTGATAGGTCGGCCTGATATACTTGCGGCGCTTGCTGAATATGCGGCTGCAGAATCCGCATTGCGGATCGAGATCGCAAAACAATATCCGGACCTGAATATTGGCCCTGGTTACGAATTCGATCAGGGCGAGAATAAGTGGGGCTTGGGGTTATCCGTTACGCTTCCTATTTTCAATCATAACGGTGGAGCGATAAAAGAGGCGGAAGCGAGAAGAACTGAACTAGAGGCGAGATTTCTTGCGCTTCAGGCAAAGGTGTTAGGCGAGATCGATCAGGCCAAAGCTGGTTATGATGCTTCGTTAAAAAAACTTGCGACCGCAGATGCGCTCCTTTCTAAGCAGAAGAATAAACTGCAACTCGTACAGAACTCTGCTGGACAAGGCGAGGTGCGTAGGCGTTCGTTTCTTCAATCAGAGCTAGAATATGATTGGGTAGCCTTGCAGCGTTTGAATGCGCTTGTAGAGGCGCAACGATCGCTTGGGCTTCTAGAGGACGCCGTGCAGCGTCCGCTCGCACCTTCAAAAATAACGACGTTATCTCCGGAAGAATCTCCGCGTTCTGATGAGGGTAAGGATC
>CAIPVD010000233.1 GCA_903868375.1 uncultured delta proteobacterium | reverse complement strand
TTTGAAAGCCAAGTTGTGACCGTTCCACCCAACGTTTGAACGGCGGTCTTAAATTGCGGTACAAAATACGATGCCGCAGATACAAGCCCCAACACCACAACGGCGATGATCAGCATATATTCCGTTGCCGTCTGCCCGCTTTGGTTCTTTCGAAGCCACTTAAAGATCTTTTTCATTTCTTCCTCCTTGGTTTGTACAGATTTACATAAGCAGAAAACGTGCCAAAGCCTTCGAAATGGGTAACCGGCTGATAATGTGATGTTTTTCTAAATGGGAGTGCAGAACGCTAACTTAAGAACTGCTCAATTTTCGTCAGTTGAACTTGACGTTCGACGTCAGCCACGTGAATCCTTTTACTAACTCTTTATAGGCGGGCAACTTCGCTTCTACAATATTTCTGTTCCTTCCGCTCATTACCAGAATGCATATCTTATCTTTTTGTTCCAAATACGTGACTACTTCGTAATTATTAGTTGGGCAGTCGAATATCCTCGATTCAGACCTCCCGCTCTTTGGCAGGATATCGGCCTTCGAAATTTTAATTTCAGAGCAAGCCCTCTTAAAATTAGCCGTTTCGTAAGATACGAGATCTGGCAATCCATTTCCTTTTCTCTCCGTTACATTTACGTACATAACGACAGGCGCATCGGCCCAAGTCGTCCCATCCTCGTACAATGCCACATTGATACCTTGCTCCCGTCCCGATTCGATATCGGATATCCATCCTTTGAGTTCCTTGATGCTGAACGAGAAATCTTTGCCATAAACGATCGTATCGGCGTGAGCGAACATCGGCACCATAAGCATAACGATCAACATGATAATGAAACGCATTTTGTGGCCTCCTATTTTTCTTTTTGTTCCCCGGTAACTTCTATGGTCCCTTCCTTATCGCCGCCGTCTATTAAAGATTTTATCCCGGAATTCAGCAATACCATATCGTCGTGTGATAAGCGAATACATCCTTGCGTAGGACGAAGCCGATCATCGTTACTCCACGCTTGATGTTTTCTCGTTTCGGGATTCCCTTCATGGATAAGGATCCCGCTTCTCTTTGCCGCAGCAATCTTTGCATTTCCGGATTCGGGTATCATTGATATTCTTTTTGCCGTTCCACATTTAGCAACTGTACATTTAGGTGTATCACTTGGATCTAATTGTTGACCGAATTTATATACACCCGTTGGAGTATCGCCGTTCGTCTGCCACCAGTTAGTATGGTCATAGCCATTTTCCTTTGAACCCGATCCTCTTCCCAGCGCATGACCTCCGGAAACAAAGTTCCCGGCATCTGAATATAATTCCCAACCCCCCAATTTATCACGATTCTCATCAAAGGTGAACTGAAGCGACCAAAGCCCGAGAGGGTCCCAATATTCTAATGGATTGGATAGCGCATATTGATAAAGGCCCATGTCGGCCGCGGCATATCTATTCTGCCTGCTTAAATATGAACCGACATAGATCGGTGCGGGTTCCGGATCCGAATTGACGCCGGTAATATAGGCAAGATTATATGGAAAGCCTCCGTGAAACGATCCGGCCGCTCCTTTATGATAAGAAACCGCTTGCGGTTCTATAAACGTGGAATCCGAATAAAAGTTGTTCTTATATCCCATAGGATCGCGTGTAATAAATCTCCCCAGCTCCGGTGAATAGTAACGGTTGCGCATATATATCAGGCCGGTTTCGGTATCTAGCTGGCGGGAAACATAGGTAAACTCATTCCAAGCGGCCTGCGATCCATCCTTGGAACTCTTCACGGCGCTTCCGTATGGATCGTAATCGTAGGTTTCTATTAGTTCCCCATCGCCATCTGCAACGGCCCTGACAGAACCTGCGCGGTCATTTAAATAAAAGAATTCCTTGCCTTCGACATACGCGCCGATCAGAGAATCGATCCCATCGCCATACACATATTGCTTGTCGGCGTCTTTGCCACCTGAATATTCTTCGATCAAGTTCAAGCCGTCATAAAAATAATCGATCGTCTTTCCAGCGTTCAATCGTTTGCTGGTTCGGCGATTCAACGCATCATATTTATAAACCGCCACCTTCGTGCCGTCCGTTTTCTCTACCGAGATGAGACGATTTAAGGCATCGTACCCGTAGTTGAATTTGCCATCGGACGTAAGATTACCGTTTGGATCGTACGCAAAAAGCGTGGGCGTTGTAGAATTCGAATTCTTCATCGTTCTATACGCGTTCATAGGCCCTGTTTCGAACGTCGTTACATCACCTGATCTCCCTTTTTCCTTCCAGTTTCCGGTTCCATCCAGCTTCCACAATTCGTTATTTTCCGAAATAAGCCGCCCCGCTCCGTCGTACGCCATTTTTTTCGCGGTGTTCAAGACCTTATCTTCTTCCGCGACAAGCATATCCGCGGCATCATAATCATATCGCCAGTCCTTTATCGTTTTTTTGTCGCGTGCCTTGAAGATCTGTTCGGTCGGCCTGTTCGATTTATCCTCGGTCACAGAGAGGCTAATTCCGTTCGCGTAATCTATGCCCGACAACTTATCGGCGCCTTGATATTTAAATGTTACGATCGGCGGGCCAAGTTTTTTCGAACTATATATCGAGGCCAATCTGTTAAGCGGATCATATGCCTTGTAATAGAGCGCGCCAGATGGATACATTGTGGCCGTATCATTTCCCATCTTATCGAAATTCTTAATCATCCACCTGCCGTTCTCATTTTCACCTACAAGACGCGACATGGAATCGTATGAATACCAAACGTTTGAATCGTCGTTCGGATCGGCGGGATCATTGTCGTCGAAGCTATAGACGACCCTGTTCAATCCGTCGTACGCAAATACCTGCCTGCTCGAACCGTGGATGCCGCCAGCACCACGGCTAATGTCGCGTTCTATCATATTTCCAACGGCATCGTACTTCATCTCCATGACGTTGCCGTTCTGGTCCTTCATCCTCGCCAGACGATCCGCTTTATCGTAAGAATATTCTGTAACTTGGCCGTCCGGAAATCTTTCTTGGATCAATCTGTCCAGCGTGTCATATTTATATTCGGTCTTGTTTCCGTTAGCATCCGTAATTATTTGCAACCTTCCGTTAGCGTCCCATCCATATTTCGTAACGATAGAATTTTCCTTATCGATCTCTTGGATCACCGCTGTCCTTCTTCCGATACCATCATATTCATACCGCGTTGAAAAGCCTAACGGGTTCACTACCTGAACAAGATTATCTTGAGAGTTATAGATATATCTCGTGACATTGCCCAAAGGATCGGTCACCGAAGACAACCTTCCC
>CAIPVD010000232.1 GCA_903868375.1 uncultured delta proteobacterium | reverse complement strand
TTTAAGAGGGCACTATCCAGTGCGATACTCAATTTATCTGAAGGTAACGGAAGGCTATATCCAAAAGAAAGATGCAGGTTCTTCAATATTTCAACTGCTTCAATTGCCGAATGCATGTCGTGTTTGGATATTCTATTATCTTTCGGCTACATTTCTGAAGCTCTGCACTCCGAGCTCTGTGGCAACTTTAAACTATCCTACGCTATGATACGGAAGCTAGCTTCAATCCAGGCTCATCCGTCATCTGCATTCTGAAATCGAAGTTATCAGATAAAACATTACAAAACTAAGCCTTTTTTTTGGTTATCTCCCCATAAAATTCTGGCCGGCGGTCGGCGATCCTGTCGGCTGTGAATTTTCCAGGGATAATATCGACAAAAGATTTTCGCGCTCCTTTAAAATCAACGTCACCAATAATCAGTGTTTCTTCATCTTCATTCGCCTTCACTATCTCTTTTCCTGAATAATCGATCATCATCGATGAGCCTATAAAATCTATTCCACGTTCAACGCCCGACCTGTTGCAAGCGGCAACGTTGACATGGTTTTCGATTGCCCTCGTAGGGATCACAAATCTGGGCATTCCCTTTGAAGTATAGGGCCAATTCGTTACGACCACGATCAGATCGGCACCTTGCAAACGGAGCACTCGCGCAGGCTCGGGAAAACCGGCGTCATAGCAAATGATAATACCTATCCGCCCAAGTTCCGTATCATGAACCTTGAATGGAATGTCGCCATGCTTCGCGAACCTGTCCAGCCCAACCATAGGAAGATGAACCTTTCGGTAATTTCCGATTAAACCCTTCGGTCCAACAAAAACCGCCGAATTATAAACGTCGTTCCCAGCTCTTTCGACAACGCCGGCAATGATATAAATGTTAAGTTCCAGGCAAAGCGCTTCAAGTTTTTTGTAGTTTCGCCTGGAACGGCTTCGGCAACTTGCAAAGCTTCTTCCTTCGATTCGATGCAGTAACCTGTAGTCGCGCATTCCGGGAAGACAACAAGCCGCGCGCCTTTGGCCGCAGCTTCCCTTGCCATCGCCTCCATCTTCTTTAGGTTCGATGCGGTTTCAAATATCTTTGGGTCGAATTGTGCGCAGGCAATTTTCGTCATACGCCTCCAAATTCCTTTATCGCCGCGGCAAGCTCTGCATGATCTTTGGCATACACATCTAGCGAAACGCCTTTGCAGCAAGCATCCCATGCCTGGCGCAGACTCTTAGCCCCTGCTTCAGCTCCCATTGGATGACCAAATACTCCACGACCTGGAATTATCCCAAAGTCTTTCGTCTTTAATTTTTCGTACATTAAAGGAAGCGTTACCGCCGAATCGCTCCCACCGGGAACGGCCAAGGATTCCTTTAATGAACCAAGCTTCAGCCGGCACGAACCGACGTTAGAGAATACCTCTTCATCGGTCGTCTTCATCCTCTTTCCAAAACCTGGCATAATGATCGCATCGCAGCCGACTATCCGCTGAAATTTTGTTAAGAGTTCGCTAGATATCCCATGAAAAGGAAGGCGACTCAAAGGTGCAATGCAATCAAAGTGGGCAACGATCGGCACGAACGAATGATTGCGAAGCATGCGAACGGCAGAAAGACCCACCGCCATGACATTCACCATAACCATGCCGGCGCCATTTTTTACCGCCACATCGTGAAGCTTAATAAGCTCTTCGACCTCGTCGGTGATGTTCGCAAGAAAGGCCTTCTTCTCGCCAGTCGCATCTTCTGCACGCTTTGCCTCTATTGCGCAAAGCCGCGTTCGTTCTGCTAGCGGGGACCAGCTAACATCGGAGAGCATTTCGTCATCTTTCGCGATATCAAGGCCGCCCTTCCACGCATCTCCTGCAAGCTTAGCAAAATCTCGAGGTTCGAGACCTATGTTCGGCTTAACAACGCCAAAGAAGAATGGGCGATCGTGAACGTTCATTAACTTGCGCAGTCCCGCCGTTCCATATTTAGGCCCCGGAAATTTATTTATGAAGTGTTCGGGAAATTCTATATCGATCAGCTTTATGACCGTGATCCCCGGCGAGAAGAACGCCCCTTCGCCGGCCGCTGCAGTGAGCAGGTTCGGAATGCGCGGGCCGAAATTTATATGAGGATGAGCGATCTTCACCTCGCACCATGAACTTCCGATGTCATCGCGAGGAGGCTTGAGGCCGACGTGGCGATCCCCCTGCACCGTTTTTAAATCCAATATCTTTGCGCC
>CAIPVD010000231.1 GCA_903868375.1 uncultured delta proteobacterium | reverse complement strand
TCTTAATATTGCAGAGGGTAATGGTAGAAGTGGCTTAAAGGATAGAAAACGCTTCTTCAATATTTCTTCTGCATCTGCAAAAGAATCGGCATCTGTATTTGATATTGCCTATGCATATGGTCTTACATCGCAAATCGACTATCAGCAAATGCAAGACGAACTTCTTCAGGTAGTAAAGATGCTTTCGAAGTTATCATAAATCTTTACACCCTAATCGTTTTAATCGAAGTTTCTGCCAATCGAGGTACAGCAGTCTACTTCATTACCGAAGCCACCGAGAGTATCGCGCCTAAAATTACACTTAATATCGCGGCGAAGAGGACCTGAAATTCCGGCGGTAATAGGAATGTTATCGTGTGCGCCGGGATCCAGAATAGAGGAATCGTTTTTTTGAAGACAAAACCCCACTGGATGTTCCAGTCTATCTTCTGAAGTATGCCAGAAAAATCGATCGGCTTTAGCAGCGCCACTGACCTTCCACCATTTTCCACAATATGCGTATCGGTTATCTTATGAAACGTCATCATCACAGGCGCGAAGACAACGTTCATCGCAACGCTTATAGAAAAAGATGTTGCGAGTTTATCGAGGCTAAAAGCCCCTTTGATGGCATCTGGGGCAGATGCAAACCCTAACACGGAAAGAAGGGTAGGAGTCCCTGCGGCGAATATACGGAATGCGAAAAAGATAGAAATGCCAAGAAAGCCCCAGACGATGGCGCGTGGCAGAAGTCCGAAACCCTCTTTAGAAAATCTTCCTTCTTTTATCTTAAGGCCTAGCGATTCGCCCAAGGTCGCGAGCAAGGCGAATTTGATAAAGCTCGTGATGATAGGGTGAGCCTGATTTATTGCAATGTAGAGGTCGTAGGTTTTCACGTGGGCGATCTATTATTTCATGTTAACGAACTGAAGCGGAATGCCAACGTCTTGCGACTTCATTGCTTGAATAACGGTTTGCAGGTCGTCGATCTTTTTACCGGTCACTCGAACCGTTTCGTCCATGATAGAGGCCTGAACCTTTAAGTTAAGGTCTTTGATCGTTTTTACGATCTTCTGTGCCGTCTCTTTTTCTATCCCTTCCTTGATCTTCACATCCTGTTTGAGAAGTCCTTGCGAGGTTGCTTCCGGGTCCTTGAACTCAAGGCATTTAGGATTTAATTTTCTTCTAATGCAATGGGTTCCGATCATATCCTTTAGAGCGTCCATCTTCATCTTGTCGCCGCTAACGATGTGAATTATCTTATCCTTCTTGTTCAGTTCGACCGTTGTCTTCGTGTTCCTAAAATCGAAGCGCGTCGCAACCTCTTTAATGGTATTGTTCACCGCGTTGTCGAGTTCCTGAATATCTACCTTATTTACGATATCGAATGATGGCATAAAATATCTCCTTTGTGGCAAAGGGATTAACTATAAGTGCCTCTTTTTGGCAATATAAATTATTTTAAGTTTTTTTGATTTTGAAGCAACTCCTGGTACCCCTCCAACCGATAATATATATAGAAGCGATAAAGAAGCCCCCTTTTTAGAGCCGTCGGCGATTGTGCTGGCGGCTCTTTTATATTGGGGGGTCTGAAAACGCTGAAGGATACTATTCGTATTATTATGGTTTTGCAGCGTTTTGCAATACCCCCCAAACCCCCCGCGCCTCAAACCGGCATAGCCGGATTTGAGGCTTGTTTAGAAGTGCTTTGCCATCTTGGAACGCAGAAGATCGGGGAGCATCTTGAATAAGCGGCCTTTTTCGAAGGCGACCTTCATAAATCTTATTGCCACATTTCGCGGGACCTTCGGCCTTTTGCTTCGTTCTTTAAGCGAAAGCGCGCCTTTCTTGCAGAATTTTACGCAGGAACCGCATCCAAGGCAGTTCTTTTCATCTACTTTTGCTTTTTTATCAGCAACCGCAATCGCAGATATCTGGCACATCTTGGCGCATGCACCACAATCTATACATTTTTCACGGTCTATCGATAATATAAATGGAGTGGGCGATACGGCATGAACGACCTTTTTCTCGATGATGCCCGTAAGTATCCCGCAACAGCATCCGCAGCAGTTGCAGATGAACGCCGGTTTGTCTCTTACATTATCAGTTATATGGATGAGCCCTTTTTCCCCTAGCTCTTTTGTAAGTGTAAGCAGCTCTTCAGTTGTGGCAGCCCTGCCAAATCCGCGACGGATCATAAAGTCGGCGCCTTTGCCTAGTGTTATGCATGTGCCATCGTGGCCCACGTTCTTTTTGCAAGGCCGCCCGAGTAAATGCGCCTGATGCCTGCAAAAGCAGGTCTGCACTGCACCGCCGCCTGCATTTTTTATCACCTCGGCTACCTCCGCGTAGGTCATGACATTAGAAGAAACCGGCACATCGTGATCGACAAGCGCGCGCGTCCACTGGGTTTTCGATCCAAAGACCTCTTTCCAAAGTTCGTTGTGCTCGTAGTCGTAAAGAAGTTCTGCCAGATGCTTCATCGGCAGTTCCTGATGCGTCTTCATAAGACTGAATTCAATAAAGCCGATGATCGATGGAGTTAGAAACCAGAAATGGTTCTGCGCATCGATCTGAAAATCTATAACGGTTCCTTTAGATGCCATCTTTTCAAGTAAGTCTTTCGTCTTTTGAACGTCCCATTCTGCTTTTTCCGCAAGCTCTTCAGTGCTCGCCTCGCGCATCGGAAAAAGTGATGCAAGCAGAGCTTCATCCGGCGTCAAAAAGATATTTAAGAACTCTCTGATCGTTGGAGCGTTGGGCAGCCCAATAGGATAGCTATTCAGCCGGTCGATGAGCTTTGTAAGTACTTTGGGATCTATCTCCACCTTGTTGTCAATATCGAGCGATGGCATAAAAGGCCTCTCTTGTGGCAAAGGAATTAACTATAAGCGGCCCTTTTGGCAATATAAATTATTTTGAGATTTTTTAAATTAGACGCAACTTTGGGTAGGTGTCCAACCGATAATATATATAGAAGCGTTGAAGAAGCCCCCTTTTTAGAGCCGTCGGCGATTGTGCTGGCGGCTCTTTTATTATGGGGGGTCTGCAAAACGCTGAAGGTTACTATTCGTATTATTATAGTTTTGCAGCGTTTTGCAATACCCCCCAAACCCCCCGCGCATCAAACCGGCAAAGCCGGATTTGATGCTTAGTTATTCTAGCTAGGCAGAATGTTTCTTAAAGGCGTCCTTCAATCCTTCGGGCAATTCCAAGCCTGCAGCAAGCCTTGCTCTAAGCGCACCCATACGGAGCTCACCGATCAGATGCTTTGTTATTGTATGATCTGGCCCGATCCTGTGAATTATTTCAGCGATCGTTTCCTCTATTCCCCCGATTGCACTTTTAAATAATCTATCGAGTTGCACCCAGATGAAGTAGGGACTCGGTTCATCGTCCGCGCGGGCGATCACGGTCTCTTTTAATTTTGCCAACGCTTCAAGGTCTCCAAATTCCGCCATTTTTGAAAGAAGAAAGGCATCCGGATCTGTTATTGCCCTTACATCTTTTTTCAGTACTTTATCTCTGAATTTAGCTATTGCATCGTCCAGCTCCATAATTCTCACATCATAATATATCGGGTTCCTTATAGGTGCTTCTGTCGATGGTTGTGCAGCTAGTCGTGAACTATGGCCATTTTCTGCAAATGCCAGAACGGAATTCGTTTGGCTATTGCCTGCGATAAGTTGCGTTAGAATGCCTGAATATTCCCTGGCAATTTCAGTTGCCGAAAGGGCGATGCCGTTGTTCGTGAATGCTTGTGTGGCAGCCTGTGGTAGCCCCAAGTTGACAGGAATTCCCGATACCCCAAAGATTGGTGTTGCATTAAATGTTCCCATAACTATTTCTATTAGATGCTAGGCACCAATAGGCGTTCTATCCCTTCATATACCGCTATAAGATGGCGGATGTTAGATACGAAATCTATCTTTGAAACGTCGATATTTAAGACGGGACCTTTGTACCAGTTGGTCTTTTGCAGCGTATCGACGAATGTGTCGTAGCGATTGTTTAGTGCACGGACCAGTTTTGCAAGTCCTTCGGGTATATCTTCGTAATCTTCGACGTGCTTTTCTTCGCTTCGCTGGCGTTCGCGAATGTTCTGGAAGAAATAATCGATAGGCCCATGCAATACGATCAGCAAGTTCGGCGGCGTTAACTGTTTGAATTCGGTGTCCAGCCGCTTGTCGATGATGCCCAGCGCATCACTTGTTAAATAAGAAACGTCTAAATCGCGGTGAAGGACTTCAGAAAATGCATAGCGGTCTGCAAGCGCCGAACCATCTACGCAGGTCGAATTGTTAAGGCTAGAAGCTGCTTGCAACTGCATCTTGCGCAGATCCAAATAGGCGTGCTGAATATCAAGCGCCGCTTTCTCTAAGTTACGCTTCGCTATCATCCACGCCGGACTTTCGATCGGCTCCTTCGCCTGGCATTCGATGAATTCGTTGATAGCGCCATAGTAACGGCCAAGCGTTCTCTTTGCGGAATCCTTTGCCGTGGCAAGAAGAGGGGAGAACGATTCGTTCTGGACAAAGTGGTCTTCAAATCCTTCGTCGGGTAGTTCGAACATCGCGTTCATGCCGGTGTTGTATGCAAGTAATTTGATGAGAGAACTTTTGCCGGCGCCAATGTTTCCAACGCAGGTAACGAGGCAGCGGTTCTTAGCAAAATGCTTCATAAGCCGCCGAACGACGCCTGTTAAACGATGCGGCACCTGATGTCTTTTTATCGATTCATCTTCGGTCACGTTCAGTACCGCGGCGTGTTCGTTCATAATAGTGCGCTCCTCGCCTGTATCATTCGCCTTACCTTTTCGCGTATTGTGCCTGCGACCACATGGACATAATCTGGATGGTCGTTCATATCGATCTCGGCTGGAAGCGTTAAGAGCTCGGCATCAGGTGGAACGATCGCATGTTCTTGATATTTTAGCAGCGTTCCCTTCCAGTTGCCGGCCAGGTGCTCGTAGCCTTCGTGGATCTCGTTCAAATATTGTTCGGTGATCGTGGCGGCATATGAATCGCCGTTCGCCGCACGCTGTGCGCGCCTTTTCTCAAGATAACCCGATTCGCAGCGGAGATAAACGGTAAGGTCGGGGAGGCGAATGCGTTCGTTATGCAGAGTTTGATAGAATAGCGTTTTGTAGAGCTTTGCATGCGTGGACGGCATCTCGCCGGACTTTATCATTCTTTTAACGAAGACCTCTGGCCCATCTAAGAACGGCCTGTCTTCTAAGATCATCACGCCGCGTGAGTTGTGGCGTGTCATTAAATGCCTTATCTCGCGCTGCTGCAATGTGCGCATGTGAAGGAATGCGGTTTCAGTTGGGAAGATGTTCGCAATGCGATCCTTGTAGAAGAGCGCCAGGCATTCATCAGTGAGCGATCCCTTTTCGACGCGCTCGGTGAACGTGTGGAGTTCGCCGTTATCTAGTAAATGTCCAAGCTCCGTTTTGTAAGGATCTTTTGATAAGGCTTCCATCAGCGTTGTCTTACCTGAAAAGAGATTGCCCATGATGCCGATGTGAAAATTTAATGTCATGTTTTTACGCCTAGCACACAGTTAGTTTAAGTCAATGATACTTTCTATCTCGCTAACCGCCTTTTCCAGGTCTTCGTTGACAACGCGGTGGTCGAACCTATCCTTGTGTTTTAGCTCTTCGAGCGCGTTCTTAAGGCGCAGCTCCTGAACCTCAACTGAATCGGTTCCGCGGCCAATAAGCCTGCGTTTCAGCTCTTCTACGGAAGGCGGCAAGATGAAGATCGTTAGTGCTTTATCGCCATACAATTTCTTCAAATTCATGCTTCCAACAACGTCTAGGTCCAGCACGACTTTTTTGCCTGTCGTGAGCCATTTATCGAGCGGCTCCTTCGGCGTGCCGTAAAAATTGTTATGAACCAATGCCCATTCGGCGAACTGGCTATTCTTTATCCCAGCTTCAAAATCTTCGATCTCGATGTGATGATAATATTCCCCGTGCGTTTCTCCTACGCGTGCAACCCTTGTTGTGCATGAAATGGAATGGACCATCTCCGGATGCTTTGCTAGAAGCCTTTTTATAACGGAGGTCTTCCCGCCACCAGACGGCGATGCGATGATTATCAACTTTCCCTTCGATTTCATTTGTAGGTCGTATAGGAATTTTGAGATTAAAAATCAAGTCTATTCCACGAACTTAGTCTTGGAATTTCATTTGCCAAAAATCCGCCTAATGCTATAAATCCTTCAAGTTATGTCGAAGATCGTAGGCAAAAGCCTGCCCCGAATAGATGCGTGGGAGAAATCGAGCGGAAGAACTCGCTACATCGATGATATTACCTACCCAAACATGTGGTATGGCGCCTGCGTTCGTGCGCTAATTCCGCGCGGCAGGATAAAAAACATCACGTTCGATCCAACTTTCGATTGGTCGAAGGTCGTCATTGCAGATCACAGGGATATCCCCGGCAAGAATATCGTGCTTATGCACGTTGAAGACCAGCCGTTCTTGGTCGAAGATATCGTGAACCATGCTGGTGAAGCGGTCTGCCTTATCGCTGCTCCTACCAAAGAACTTGCGGAAGAGGCTCGTTCAAAAGTTAAACTTGAATACGAAGAGCTGCCAAGCGTTGCAACTATAGAAGAATCGCGCTCGAAAAAAGCGATCGTTTATGGCAGCGAGAACGTTATCTCCCATTACGATATGAATAAGGGCGACATCGATGCCGCATTTGCAAATGCCGACCATATAATCGAAGGTGAATATAGAACCGGCTACCACGAACACGCCTATCTTGAAACGCAAGGAGTGATAGCTAAGCCTCGCGAAGATGGTGGCTTCACGATAGAGGGAACGCTTCAGTGCCCGTACTATGTCCTCAAGGCGATGAAGGCGTTCCTGAACGTTAACGAAGATAAAGTGAAC
>CAIPVD010000230.1 GCA_903868375.1 uncultured delta proteobacterium | reverse complement strand
GTGAACGTGCGCGAACAAGAGGCCGAAGCGAAGACGGGCAGCCTGAACGCCGAATCCGACGAACTGAAAAATCAGATCGCGAGCGTTTCGGAAGAACTTACATCGAAGAAGATGCAGCTCGCTTCTTCCCAGGAACAGAGCTTGAATTTAGAGCGCGATATAAAGCGCCTATCTGCGGATATAGCGGAGATAAACGGCAGCATCTCTTCGAAGATGGAAGAAATAACCGTCGGCAATCAAGAGATAGAACGTGACAGACAGGCGCTGGAGTTCGCTAAGAACGAGGTGAGCCGCCTGGTTGTGGATATCGACCGCGTTACAAAAGAGCAGGGTGAAGTGAAGCTTGCGTACGACACAGCGTTGGAAGCCCTGCACGTTAGAGAAGCGGGACTACGCGAACTGCGCAAGGCGGTTGAAGAGGTGAAGAACGCGATCTACGAGCTGAAACTAACGGAAACGAAGTCGAGCGAAAAGACGTTCTATCTTGAAAGAGAGATACAGGAAAAATATCACATCGACCTTGCCACCAGAAACTTGGATTACAATATCGAGTTCGGCGAGACGACGGAGAGTCAGAAAATAGAAGAGGTCACGGCGCGAGTTTTAGAGCTGAAAGACAGGATAGAGAAGATCGGCACGGTCAGCACCGACGCAATCACAGAATACGAAAGCGTTGCGCAGCGCTACGACTTCTTAATGAAGCAGTCGGACGACCTGAAGCTTTCGCTGGAAACCCTGCACAAGGCGATAATCAGGATCAACCGTACGAGCAAAGAACGCTTTGTCGAAACTTTCGACGCAGTGAACGGCATGTTCAAGACGCTCTTCCCCCGCATATTCCACGGCGGCGGCAGGGCGGAGCTTATACTGTTAGATCAGGAGAACGTGCTTGAAAGCGGAATAGAGATCGTAGCTCAACCACCTGGAAAAAAGCTGCAGAGCGTTGGCCTGCTATCGGGTGGAGAGAAGGCGCTTACAGCTGTGGCCCTTATCTTCTCCATATTCCTGATCAAACCGAGCCCGTTCTGTCTACTTGACGAAGTCGATGCGCCGCTTGACGATGCGAACATCGATCGTTTCAACCAGCTTGTTCGCGAGATGAGCAACGTATCGCAATTCATCACCATCACGCACAACAGGCGAACAATGGAGCTTGCCGATACTCTCTATGGCGTGACCATGGAAGAAGCGGGGATATCAAAGATAGTTTCTGTGAAGCTGGAGAAAACGGGCGAGATAAAGAACGCGGCTTAGCGCCTAAGCCAGTCAAGGCCTTCTTTTTGCCATCCATTTTTTTCCTTAAGAACTTCGGCGTCGGTAGCAAGATCCCTTAAGAGGATATTTGCTTCCGCTGCTTTGATTGGATCGAGCAGATCTGGGGCCTGTGCCAGTGAAATAGAAAGCGTCATTCCCTTGATCCCACCTTTAACTTCGACAGGCATGCCTTCGAAAAATAGTTTAACCATCTTCTGCCAAAGAAATGCGAATAACTCTGCGATCTGTTTTGTCGGTGCAAATACGGCAACGCGCCATTGATCTCCTTCACGCGCTACGAAAGGTGCCGGCAGCCCCATTTTTTTCGCCGCCTCGAACGCGAGCCAACTTGTCATTTGAAAATATTCATCCGAAGGCCCTTTAGGCGGATATTCCCTTGCCATCTTTCCGGCATCGTCGCCCTCTGCAGCTAGAAAGAATACCTTGCCAGGGTCCCATTTGTTCTTAACGAGGGCTTTTCCTATTTCTTCCAAAAAGAAATCGTTCGGTCTGTGATGCCATCTTCTCATTGAATTTATAAGCAGCCTAAACTGCGGATCGCGGCGCGCATCTTCGCCCATATGTTTGGTTAGATCGGTCAGGTTTCTAGTTTCATTTTTAAATCGTTCAAGCAAGCGGTCGTCTATCGGCATAGCCTGGCCGGCGGAGAGGATCGAATTTACAGCCTCCAGGAAATGTTGGATGGCCCCTGCGTTCCATTCACAGAATTCGTTTCCCGTATCGCGAAGCGTCCATTGCCTGGAGATCTCGCCTACCTGATGAGGGATATCAGTTTTCACATATAGTTCACGCTGTTCACGTTCTACATCCGATTCTTGGTGCCCGTTCAATTTAGGAATGAACTCACCCATCGGAACGTAGCCT
>CAIPVD010000229.1 GCA_903868375.1 uncultured delta proteobacterium | reverse complement strand
ATATTAAAACTATCAAAAAAATAAAGAGCTCAATTTTCTTCATGTTCTATACCCCTAATACCATATTTCGTTATTAAATGAGTTACGCCGAAAAGAACCAAGATGCCGATAAGCACGCCGATCTCCGCATATTTCAGGTAAGGTTTTATCAAGCTCATGCCCGACGCGGACAGGTATCCGGCCGCAACGATAAATGCCGTCCATATAATTATCGCTATCGCGTCCGGCAGCAGAAACCTCAAAAATGGCAATCGCGCCCCGGCACACATAATGGTGGCTCGGTTTAGTCCGTAGGCGAATTTTGCAACAAGAAGGGTGTGAAAGACATGTTTATCCAGATGCGAGCAGAGCGTGGTCGAACATTTTGCCACCCAGCGCCTTATTAAGGAAGACCTCGCCTGCAGTACCCCGCCGAATCGGAACCAAACGATATCGTTGCAGGCAACTCCCAAAATAACGACAGGCACGAGAACGTAAAGGCTGATGTGTCCGTGGTACGCTATGTAAGTTGCAACGAAAACAACACCTTCTCCTTCGAAGAATAAAAGGAAAAAAACTATCGGATAGATGAGCGCGCCCATCATTCCAATGTTATGTAAGAAGAGCGACTCCATGGCCTTTGCATTTAGCACAAAACTTGTCATTGTTCCATCCATTTAATTTTGGTATAGCGGCAGCGTATGACGAAGCTTAAAACCCTAAACACGCCGATATTCAAGGAAGAGGGGATCCCGTCGATCGATATTGCCGCCTATAGTTTGCAAGTAGAAGGGCTTGGCAAAAAATATTCACTGACGCTTGAAGAGATTCTAAAGCTTCCGCAATCTACCCTCGATTGCCGCCTCACATCCGTTAGCGGATTTTCCGTCCGCGCGAACTGGCAAGGCGTTCTCTGGAAAGATATGTTTGCGTCATTGCGAGGGGCCGAAGGCCACGAAGCAATCTCCCTTGATCAGTTTAACTTCGTTATCTTCGAAAGTTTCGGCGGCTACAAAACGAACGTTTACAAAGAAGATATATTGCCGGATCGATGGATATTCTGCCACAGCGTGGATGGCGAACGGCTAGAACCGGAATATGGCGCGCCGCTTCGCATGATAATACCTAATCTTTGGGGATATAAAAGCTGCAAGTGGCTGACCAAGGTGAAATTTTCTGAAAGGAACGAATCGGGTTTCTGGGAGACCCACGGTTACGACGACAGAGGGCTAATAGAGCCGGGCAAAACGCTTGATATCAATACTCACACGCGCAAACCGATAAAGGGCGGCGAAGTCACTGAATTTTAAAATAATTAGCAACTTTTTTTGTGAGCAGGCGATAAGTATAGTAAGGAAATCCCTATATGGTTGGAAACCCAATGATCTGCACAGCAGGAGCTATCAGCCCTTTTCTTATTCAAGGTGTTGGGACGGTTCCAACCATAACTAGGTTTGACGTTCCTGTGTTACAGGTGCAGCCAACCGTCGTTGATGATCTTTTTTTAGCCGATCCAGTTGAATGTCTGGTAAGAAAACGAGGTGCTTGCATTACTGATAATTATTTTGTGGGTGACTGTGTTGAATGGATAAGAGAAAGTACGAAAGTAACTTCTCAAACATTTCTTGGTGTTTTTGAAGAAATTCTTTTAAGGGGAAGGGCGGTCGAGCGCTTCGACGCCGCAGTTGGAGATGTTACCTTTTTTTTAAGATTTGTTAATAGTATTAACGGCCCTGGAATTCATCATCTGCAAAGCGCGATAGAGGCCGAGCCGGGCAATAGGGAGTTTTATATAATAATACAAGGTGCGGTATATGCCTTTTCTCACGT
>CAIPVD010000228.1 GCA_903868375.1 uncultured delta proteobacterium | reverse complement strand
GATACAAGAGCGCTTAGCTGTTGCGAAAGATTGGCGAACAACGTCGCCGCGCTGGTTAAGAAGCTAAGCTAATCTTACTCCCCTTTTATCTTTAAATGATCGACGTCTAACTTTTTGCCTTCAACGTAGGATTCTTCTACTAAACCTCCACTACCTCTATACATAAGAAGCGACAGCACCTCGTCCAAATTAAGCTCGGACAATTTATAACGCGGGTCTATGTTACGTATATCGACCACGCAAAAATCGGCCGCCTTGCCACTCTCGAAATTACCTATTAGTTGAGACAGCGAAAGTGTCTTCGCACCGCCCAGGGTTGCCAGGTAGAACGCCTTTACCGGCGTAACGGTTATGTTCGGCTGGATGTAATCGGCGTGGCGCATTGTTGTGAATATGGACATCGACGTTCCGGCACCTACGTCGGTACCGAGCCCATAAGTTATCCCATGCTCTTCTATCTTTTCGATCGGCATACGCCCGCTCTTCAAGAAGAAATTAGATGTCGGGCAATGCGCTATCCTGGCCTTGCGAATGGCTAGCCGCTGCATCTCGTCGTCGTTCAAATGAATGGCGTGGCCGAGTATCGTCTTGGGGCCTAGGCAGCCGTTCTCTTCGTAAACAGCCGTGTAATCTTTGTAATCGGGGAATCGTTCGCTCACGAACTTGTTCTCCGCCAGAGTTTCGGCGATATGTGATTGAATGTAGGCATCGTATTCGTGCGCAAGCTTTCCAATTTCTGTAAGCATATATTCCGAACACGTCGGGGCAAAGCGCGGAGTGAACGCATACATAAGCCGTCCAGAAGCCGCGCCGTGCCATTTGGCGCAAAGTTCTTCGCTCGACTTAAGCGATTCGTGAGTATTTTCGATAAGATCTTTCGGCGCGTTCTGGTCCATCATCACCTTGCCTATTATCGCGCGAACGCCCGCCTCCTTTGCGACCTTAAAAACATGGTCGGTAGATTTAGCATGGATCGTTGTATAGATAGCCGATGTCGTCGTGCCGTTTAGGATCAGCTTTTTGAAGAAGCGCTTTGCAAGATCGTCTGCTACTCTTAAGGAAGCAAACGCCTTTTCTGCGGGGAATATATATTTTTCGAGCCAGCCAAGAAGCGTTGCGCCGTGTTTTCCGCGAAGGTCGAGCTGCGGAAGATGAAGATGGCAATCGACAAGGCCTGGAATTATTAATTGCCCACGTTTATCTACGACCTTTGACTTTCCAAATTCGGATTTTTTTATCTCCTGATAATCGCCGCACGCCAAGATCTTTCCTTTGGAGTCGATCACCAACGCGCCATCTTTGAATTCACAAGCCTTATCGGCATTGATGGAGTGGATTATCCTCGCTCTATACAGCTTACTTGCCTTTTGTCGCATTTTTTTCATCGGCATCCTCCGCGATCTCGCCATCAAATTCTTTGGATATTTTTTCGCCCGCGACCCTGTAATCACCCATCGCCCATTTCCCCAGGTCGATCATCTTACACCGTTCGCTGCAGAAGGGCTTCCACGGATTGTCCGACCAACTCGACGGCTTTTTGCAATATGGACAGACTATGTTGATTATTTTAGCCATGCGTAAGCGCCTCCGAAGGAAGCTAATCATGGCAACCGAACCAAAAGCAACTTGAAAATTGTAGACGTTATTTATTTTCGCAGACTAGCCGTTCCAGGCCTTCCAGAAACCTTAGCACTCCAAGCATTCTACCATTATTATCCTTGGATGTAGAATGATTGGTACTGTCACATTCTTCCCCATGGTGATTCTTGCTATAGTCTTTAAGGCCTTTAAGAAATCCTCCCTCCTTGCACCATATATCGAATTCATATGTTTTAGGAGGAACACTTTGATCATAAAAAAAATCACGACGAGCAAATGATTGTTCGAATTCGGTCATCTTCCAGTTGAGTGGATTTTCATCATAATTAAAAACAACCCCTTTTCGAATATCGGTTCCGTTCATCTCGCCGCCTTCATTTCTATCCACAGAGATCCCTATTCTGAAATCCTCGCCTACAGTGGCCGTTAGAAAACCAAGGCCCGTGTAGCATGCAAGGCTTCCAACGGGAAGTGGCCTCGACTGGGAAAATTTGGTCAACGCCTTCGTATCAAAGGCAAGGCAATATCCTTCATTTTCCAACGCCTCTTCGCGAGTCTTTGGAGACGCAACCGTAGATTTCTGATGTTCGAGCGCCCGATCGCCCAGCTCATAGAATTCCTTTACCGTCGTGATCTTTTTACGAGCATCAAATAAAGAACATCTATCCATACCGCCTCCTTTTTTTGTTGAGGCGATACAATCATGTCGGATAATTCATGTCAATCAAAAAAAAATAGTTGCGTAACCTATCGGCCCTGATGATACTCTTTCCAAAAAGGGGGATAAGGCAATGTTACTAGAATTTACAATGTATCCGACCGACAAGGGCGAAAGCGTGAGCGAATATGTGGCAAGATCGATCGAGATCATAAATGCCTCGAGGCTCCCCTATCAGCTAACGCCAATGGGCACTATCATAGAAGGCGAATGGGACGAGCTAATGGCGGTTGTAAAGAAATGCCACGAGCGAATGAACAAGGACTGCAACAGGATCAGCTGCTCGATCAAGATCGATTGGAGAAAAGGAAAAACCGGCCAGCTCAAGCAAAAGATCCAATCCATAGAAAAGCGACTTGGCAAACCGATTTCAAAATGACCTTTAGGAAACGATGATCGTAAGCCTTGGTCCAGTTTTTATTGTTATTCGGTCCGTAGCCGGCTGAACGTCACCGTCTATCTGATAGGTCATAGGTTCGGATAGCTCTATTGTCACGTCGCTCGCAAGGTCTTCGATATAATCTTCGGACGGCACTTTTTTACGGGCAAATATCCAGGGAAATCCCCAAAGAACATTTCGCGGAACCGTGGATACTCCGATCAGATGAAAGAAGCCCGCCTTTTCACGTGCGCGATGGAACGGATCAAAGTGAAGACCTAAGGTCTCAAGCGTTCCAGAGAAGAGCAATATATAATTCTTCAAAGGCCACTCTTTTCCGTTCACGATTACCTTTGCATCGAACCGTTCGCACATCTTCTGGATGAAACTTGTGTTAAACACCGCGCTGGCAAGGAAATATACGAGCAGCTTGCCGGCATTCAGCGGCGTTTTCTTAACGCTGCGGTAATATTCTTCGATGAACCTAGAAACAAGGCCTATCCCCCACAGGAAGCCATACTTCCCATTAATGCTCATGATATCTACTTCCGTTGTCTTAAACTCGTGGCCGGCGTGATATTTAAATATCAGGTTAGAAAGTATCTTTTCTGGCAGGCCTTTGATCTCAAGCGCGTTCGCGATGTTATTCATCGTTCCGCCGCGTAAGAACGCAATTTTCGGCAGCGGTGTCTCTCCATATATCTTAATGAACGTGGAAAGAGTAACGTGATACGTTCCATCGCCGCCGCTTATGCCTAATATCTCGACCTCTTTTTCCTTGAACTCGCGCGCCAGCGCTTCGACGTCGAGCACGTCGTGCGTCGCGTGGCAGCTCGCCTTATCGCCTACGATAAAGCCGAGCCTCTCCATTCGTTCCGGGTTATGCTTATAGGAACGCGAATGAGGATTTAATATGATGCCTATTCCACCCATAAAGTTGCCAGGCCTATAACATCAGGAAAGCTCTTTTGCAACAATTGAAAGCGATTCTTTAATGATATCGAGGGCTTTCTGAAGATCGGCGTCCGTATGCCTGTGAGCGATATACCAGTGATGATATGGCTGAATGAACAGGCCGCGCCTTATAGCCTCGGTGTAGAACATGGTGCGGCGTTTCTTGTAGATGCCCGCCTCGTCTGAATCGAACGTTAAATACGGCATCGGCGGAATACCGGAAACCTTTATCGGAACACCGGAAGCCTTAACTATCTTCTCCATGTCCTTCAAAAATTTCGTTCCGCGCTCCCATATCGAATCACAAACTTTTTCACGCTTTAATATTTCGATCGTCTTCAGTGCCGCAACCATCTCGATACTGTTCGGAAAGAACGTGGAAGATATAAAGACATCCTTCTCGACTACCTTCATGAACTTTTCTTTTCCAACCACGGCGCTAATAGGATAACCGTTCGCCATCGCCTTGCCGACGCAGGCAAGATCGGGAGTTACTTTGTAGCGTTCTTGCGCACCGCCTAAGCTTACGCGGAAACCGGTTCTTATTTCGTCGAAGATAAGAACTACGCCATGTTTATCGGCGAGTTTTCTGACACCTTCCAAATAGCCTGGCTTTGGCTCTTCCACCGGCTTTGCCAGGGGATGGCCTACCGGTGTGATTATAATGCACGCGGCCTGATCTTTATTTTCCTGCAGCTTTTGTTCAAGATCGGCCAAGTCACCGTAATGAAATTCAACCGTATCGGCATAGACATGTTCAGGGACGCCGTTCTTTACCTCGACCGCCCAATCGGCCCAGCCGTGGTATCCGCAGCGGAGTATCTTATTTCGTTTCGTGTAACCGCGGGCTATTCTGGTCGCGCAGGTCGTGGCGTCCGTTCCGGTCTTGACGAGTATCGCCATTTCGCAGCACGGGATCACTTCGGTTAATTTTTTCTCCAGCTCGTTCTGGATCGGCTGAATAAGGCTGAAACAAAAGCCGTTCTTTAATTGCGCCACGGCGGCATCGTCGATCTCTTTTTCTTTGTGGCCCAAGATGATCGGGCCGTACGAGCAAAGCATATCGATGTAATCGTTGCCATCGACATCCACGATGTGCCCTTTATTTCCGGTCTTGATGAATATCGGATATTCGCCTTCAACGAAATTGTAAGGCCTGCGAATTCCCATCATGCCACCGGGCGTCAACTTCTTCGCCTCTTCATATAACCTGAACGATTCTTGTAAATTTAACTTCTTCGACATTTATGGTCTCCTTTCAGCCATCTTCTTTACAACAAACGTAGCCACATGCTCTGCATATGTGCCTCGGCCGAAGCCGGCATCGTAGCCTAGTTCTAACGCCAGCTTGTGCGACAGGCGCGGCCCACCGATTATGGTTATTATCTTATCGCGCAACTTCTCCGCCTCGAGCAGTTCGACCAGGTTCGTGAGATTGTGGATGTGCGTATCTTTTTGCGTAACGATCTGCGAAACAAGTATCGCGTCCGCCTTGTGTTTTTTCGCATATTCGACGAGCTTTTCGTTTGGAACCTGCGCGCCCAAATTGTGCGCGTGTATCATCTTATATCGCTCAAGGCCAAAGTGATGGTTATAGCCCTTCATGTTCATGATGGCGTCAATTCCCACCGTATGGGCGTCGAAACCTGTCGCGGCACCGACTATCACT
>CAIPVD010000227.1 GCA_903868375.1 uncultured delta proteobacterium | reverse complement strand
GCTGCTGCGCCAGCACCGGTTGCTGCAATAACAGATGTTGCATCTTCAACAAGAGCGTTCTATAGCCTTTGTTACAAAGCCATGAACGATGGTTTTGACGGCAACCGCACCGCCTTTAGCGAAAAATTCAGTGAGATAAAGAAATTACATCAAGGATTGATAAACGCTATCAAGGACCAAGGGCAATTGGAAGCGGTACAACAAAGATTCGAAGCGATCGAGGCAACATCTAAGAGCCTCGGCATAAAATAGGAGGTTAAGTTATGAGTGGATCATTAATATGTGAAATGTCACCAGAAGGACAAGAATTAATACAACGGGTTGCAACAAAGGTTAATGAAGAGCAAAATGCAGAAGTCCAATTAGGCCTAGTCACTTCTGAGGATATTATAGAGATCCCCGACGACACAAAATGTGCTTCAACCAACAAAAGGTGCTTCGAGTACGCTTTTCCTGGAGCTCTCGATAAATACAAGACTTTGGGTATAAAACTCATACAACATATACAAGGCGGCAAAACTCCGGATATTGTATACAAGTATATAGTGAAAGTTCCTGAATTTTTGTATGATATTCTCGTAAGTACAGCTCAAGTTTATTTGAAGTGTGATCCAAAAGCATGCACGCTACTTACTGGCGCCTGGACATGTGCGGAAGCGCTTAAGCAGGAACAGGACGGTCACAACGCTGTCAAAAAATACCTCGATGGAAAGCGTTGATCAGATCAGCCCTTTTTAAAATCGCATTCTTTATTTGGGCAGATTATCTGGGCACCTGCGGCTTTAGTATATTTTTCGACCAAGAATTTTCCACCACATTTCGGGCAGGCTTCATTAATAGGCTTGTTCCAAGAAACGAATTTGCAATTCGGGTATTTGGCGCATCCATAGAATAGGCGCCCGCCTCTGCCCATTCTCGATACGACGTCGCCGCCGCAATCGGGGCATTTAACGCCTATGCCGATCGCCTTTGTCGTCTTGCATTCGGGATACTTCGAGCAAGCAAGGAACTTTCCAAACCGGCCGCGTTTTACGAGCATATCGGCACCGCACTTTTCGCATTTTTCCGTGGTAGTTTCCGGCGCCTTTGGGCTTATCTTGCCATTTTCATCTCGAGTAAATTCGCGTGTCGTCTTGCATTCGGGATAAGATGAACATGCCAGGAACTCGCCGTGCCGGCCCCATTTTATCACCATCGGCTTGCCGCACTTTTCGCACTTAATGTCGGTTTCGATCGCCTGCGCCTTAAGATCGGTCATCTGCTTTTCGGCCCGCTTTAACGTCTTGGCGAACGGCACATAAAAATCGTTCAGAGCGGAATCCCATTTGCGTTTTCCTTCTTCTACATCATCCAGCTCTTCTTCCATCTGGGCCGTAAATTTAACATCTAATATTTCCGGAAAGTTAGCCACTAACAGTTCATTTACTACTTCACCTAGCCTAGTTGGAAAGAATTTGCCCTGTAGCTTCGTAACGTAATCCTTATCCTGGATCGTACTCATAATTGAAGCGTAGGTTGAAGGACGCCCTATTCCCTGTTCTTCAAGTTCTTTAACAAGCGAGGCTTCAGTGAATCTTGGAGGTGGCTGCGTAAAGTGCTGATTTGGAACGATCTCGTGCAACTTTAACTTTTCGCCTTCTTTAAGTATTGGCAGTGTTGGATTTTCTTCTTCGTCCTTTTCGCCTTCTTCATCGACGCCTTCCAAATAGACCGCCATAAATCCTGCGAATTTCATTATTTGGCCAGTGGATCTAAGCAGGTTCTCGCCCGCCTTGATATCGAATATCGTCTGATCGTAAACCGCCGAATTCATCTGCGAAGCAACGAAGCGCTTCCAGATAAGTTCGTAGAGCCTGAACGCGTCTTTTTCCAAGAAGTCTTTAACTTTTTCTGGAACATTCGCGATAGATGTCGGGCGAATGGCTTCGTGCGCGTCTTGCGCGCCGCGCTTATTCTTATAATGATTCTGGCCTTCGGGCAAAGTTTCCTTGCCGTACT
>CAIPVD010000226.1 GCA_903868375.1 uncultured delta proteobacterium | reverse complement strand
TTGAATGATGTTTTTAAATCAATAGAATAAATTCGCCTTGACAGTTCGCAGCGCCTCTTATACGTCATATTCAGTGGCGCAGTAAAAAACAGGAGGCAACTTATGGCGGTTACATCTGTCAATCTGGATGTTAGAGAAATTCCTTCGAGGGGCGAGCCAATAAATTATAATTCGGTTCACGATGATTGTTTTGTAAGAGATGACGCTGGCAAATGCATCGCCGATGCATACCTGTACGATCTAGATGATAGATCAGGCCAAGAAAATCCATTCGAATGCGTATACATTCGGTACACCACGGAACCAAATAGGAAAGAGGATTTTTTGTCATTTAGCCCTGATTGTTTACGTATGAGCGATGCATCGCATATATATGTTCGCCAAAGAGACGCCACCTCTGCCGAGCTAGAAAGTATTAAAGACCACAAGTACACGGCTGCTATAGCGAAGGCTAAACAAATAGCCGCAAATTTTAAAAACGCTGTTTTAGATGGCAGGCTATCGCATGAAGTCCGTAATGCATCGGTGCTAAAAGAAGGCTGGTATGGCGATGAATGTATCCCGTTTTTTGCCGATGTTGATAAAAAGGTTTATTTTAAACATGAGTTCTATCAACGGAACGAGCAAGATGGGGTTAGAACAGTGCATCTTGGTGACGTTAGGATGATCGAGGAAGGTTTTAGGATCTATTTATACGGAAAATATCTCCCCGATCTCGAATGGGGCCTTTCAATGTTCGATGCAAGATTGGACCTAAAATACGAACAGTGCCACAGTTTTTAGTAAATCAAATCAGTTGAAATTATTTTCTGATAAGCCTATATCACCACACCTGGATTTAAACCAACGGAGGAACAATTTATGAGCATCAAGGGTTCACAGACGGAGAAAAATCTTCTAATAGCATTTGCGGGAGAATCGCAGGCGAGGAACCGCTACACTTACTTCGCTTCGCAGGCAAAGAAAGAGGGCTACGAACAAATATCGTTTATCTTCGACGAAACAGCATTGCAGGAAAAAGAACACGCAAAACGCTTCTTCAAATTCTTGGAAGGCGGCGATGTAAAAATAGAAATGGCTTACCCGGCAGGCGTTATCGGCAAGACAATTGACAACTTACGCGCGGCGGTAGCCGGCGAAAAATACGAATGGACAAAATTATATCAGGATTTTGCCGGCGATGCCGAAAGGGAAGGCTTCAAAGATATCGCAAAGGCATTCAAAGATATTTCCGTCGCCGAAAAACAGCACGAACGCCGCTATTTGGGCCTTCTTGCGAACCTCGAATCGGGCAAGGTCTTCAAAAAGGATAAATCGGTCAAGTGGCGCTGCAGAAATTGCGGCTACATTCACGAAGGGAACGAAGCGCCCGGCACATGCCCGGCGTGCGTACATCCGCAGGCTCATTTCGAGCTCTTAAGCGAAAATTGGTAAAATAAAGGGGGAATTATGCCGGTCAAATTCAGTGCGAACGAAGTTTTCGAGATGGCGGTGGAAATAGAGATCAACGGTGCGAAGTTCTATAGGCATTCGGTCAAGTGCATATCGGACGCAAAGCTAAAAAAGTTGTTCAACGAACTTGCCGACAAAGAAGACCAGCATAAGATGGTCTTTTCATTAATGCGTGAAGAACTGAACGCTAAAGAAAAGAAGCTGTTCGTTGCCGACATCGACAATCAATTGCAAGATTATCTGCATGCCATGGCCGACGGGTACGTCTTCCAAAAAGTTGACGATGCCTGCAGCCTCGTAGATAAAAAGTCAAGCATTGAAGACATCTTTCTAATGGCGATCGGCTTCGAAAAAGATTCCATCGTCTTCTATTCGGGCCTTAAAGAAATGGTCCCGGCAGATTCAGGACGCGATAAGATCGAGAAGATAATAAAAGAAGAGATGAGCCACATTACGATACTGAACTCGGAGCTGATGAACATAAGAAGGCGCTAAATGACAAGTTTTAAGGCGGTAAAGATAAAAGAGAACGTTTGGTGGGTCGGAGCTATAGACTGGAACCTGCGCAACTTTCACGGGTATTTAACTCCGCGCGGTACTACGTACAATGCTTATCTGATAGTCGATGAAAAGATCGCGCTCGTCGATACCTGCAAGGCGCCATTTGCCGATGAACTGATTGCGCGGATATCGTCCGTTGTTTCGCCTGAAAAAATAGATTATGTCATTTCGAACCACGTGGAAATGGATCACTCTGGCGCATTGCCTGCAATACGCAATGCCGCGCCAAATGCGAAGTTCATTGCCGACAAACGCGCAGTGCAAGACCTGAACCGGCATTACAAATCATCGTGGGAATTTCAAACCGTTAAGACGGGCGACACGCTTTCGCTTGGCAAACGTAGCCTTACATTTCTTGAAGTGCCGATGGTACACTGGCCCGATTCAATGATGACCTATTGCCCGGAAGAGAAGCTGCTTTTCCCGAACGATGCGTTTGGGCAGCATCTGGCAAGCTTCGAACGCTTCGACGATGAACATGATCTTGAAGATATAAAGCGCGAAGCGAAGAAGTATTACGCAAACATCGTTATGCCGCTTGGAGCGCCGGCTACAAAGGCGCTCGATGCCGCAGGAAAATTGGACATTGAAATGATCGCGCCAAGCCACGGCGTTATTTGGCGGAAGCATTTGGCAGATATCGTTTCATGCTATAAAGATTGGAGCGTCAATAAGACGAAGGCGAAGGCGCTTATTGTTTACGATACAATGTGGAACTCGACAGAGAATATGGCAAGTTCCATCGCCGAAGGATTGACCTCCGAAGGCGTCGAGACGAAGATATTTAATCTGCGTTTTAGCGATATCTCCGAGATCGTGGCAGAAAGCCTCGACTCACGCGCTATCATTGTTGGCTCGCCAACTTTAAATAACGGCATGCTTTCAACCGTAGGCGGCTTCTTAACTTACCTGAAAGGCTTAAAGCCAAAGGGCCGAATTGGATATGCTTTTGGTTCTTTTGGATGGGGCGGAGGCGCCAGCAAGGCAATTGAAGCTGAACTTGTCGCAACAGGTATAGAAATAGCCATGCCGGCGCTGGACATTAAATATGTGCCCGACGATAACGAATTGATCCGTTGCTTCGAAGCCGGAAAAAATATGGCGGCTGAAGTTCTTAAGCGAAATGGTTAAGCTCAATAAAAAAAGGCTAGAGAAGCTTTATGCGCAGTACAACCGGCGTGAGTTTGTCCATCCCGATCCGCTAGAATTTCTTTATAATTACAAGGAATTGCAGGACAGAGAGATAGTGGGTCTTATCGCTTCGTCGCTTGCTTATGGCAGGGTGCAGCAGATACTCAAGAGTGTGGCGATCGTCTTGGATCGAATAGGCGGCTCGCCTTACAAGTTCGTCACGGAATCGTCTGATAAAAAAATTCACGACACCTTCGAACACTTCAAGCATAGGTTTCACACATGCAGCGACGTTTCGGAGCTGTTCATTGGAATGAAGAGGGTGATCGACAAATATGGCTCGCTAAACAAGTGCTTTAGGAATGAGCTAAAACCGACCGATATTACAATACATTCCGCGCTTAATTCATTTGTTAAAGAGCTCTCATGCGAAGGTTCGTGTTGCATGTTGTCGTTACCTGAAAAAGGGAGCGCGTGCAAAAGGCTGAACCTATATTTAAGATGGATGGTGCGTAGCGACGACGTCGACCCAGGTGGTTGGGAAGGAGTTCCCGCATCCAAGCTGATATTCCCGCTCGACACGCACATCTATAAAATATCTCGCGCGATCGGGGTGACCGATCGAAAACAGGCGAACATGAAGACGGCGCTAGAGATAACAAACGCATTTGCAGAAATATCGCCAGACGACCCGGTTAAATATGACTTTTCACTTTCGCGTTTTGGGATCCATCCGGGCCTTGACCTAAAAAAATTTCTAACTATCTACCACGCTTCATTCAATTGAGGCCTTGACAATTCTCTCTGTCGGCACCATATGACCGCCACCTATGGCTAAAAAGAAGATAAACAAAAGCTTTCCCGAGGGTGCCGTTTCCGGGGAAACAATGAACAAGGTCCACGAAATTCATCTCTCTCGCCTCTTCGACGAAGAGGGCGTGACAGACCTAATGCCTGTCATTGTACCGCTCTCCGAAGGAAAAGTGCTCGAGTTCGTAGGGCAGATGAAAAGGGCGCGCGATACTTTTAAGAACATCTTGAAAAAGAATCCAAAAAATCGATGGGCGAAAGAAGCGCTCCTGCAG
>CAIPVD010000225.1 GCA_903868375.1 uncultured delta proteobacterium | reverse complement strand
TTCTGCAAGCAGCGAATGGCGAGTTCCGAGCCGAGGGAGACAACTCATGCTCAATTACGTTTTATCTTAATACAAAATCAGCGTGGCGAGCAGTTGACGGCCACCCACGCCCATACCACCGTTGCCTTTAAAAGATGGTGAAGATACTTTCATCGTAGAAAGATTTTGGCAATAAAAAAAGCCCCTGAAAAGTTCAGGGGCTTTTAAATTTCGTAAAAGATCAAATTCTAAAAGTGCCAGCCGAACAATCCGGAGAGCAGGAACTGTGTATGTAATCCGCCGTCGGTCAATTTAAGATTGGCGGCTCCAGCGGTGGTGGTGATATTCTTATAGTACGCCTTCTGGATTATCAGGCTTTCCGTGGTATCCACCGCAAGGAATATGCCCTTCCAGATATAAAATTCGCATCCAAGTCCAAAGGCCGGGCCTCCGCCGAACGCGCCTATCTTGTTGCCAACTGCCGAAGCGTTCACATAAAGTCCATGGCCGGTGCCACCTAATTTTGCGTAAGGAATTATCTTTACGCTATTCGGCTGCCAGTTGGCATGCAGAAAGTAGGGGAGCGTGGCGCGGGCGAAAATCGATACATCGGCCACATGTTCTCTTGCGTTCTGTACCGGGAACGTTCCTGGAGGAAACGTATTGGCGCCGTAAGTTACGTTGGCCGCCGTATTATTTGGATCACCAACATTCGACGTCGTTGTTGCATAGTTAAGCTGCAACATTGGGCCTATCCAATCGGCGATATCCCACCCTACCGTGAGCCCGAAAGCAGGGGCGAAAGTTCCATCGAACTTTTGACCAGTTATGGAATGCTTAGCGTTAGAAGTCTGCATCATGCCGACATTCGCTGCAATGTACGCCCCCTTGTGCCAGCCCTCATCTGGGAAATAAGCCGCCTTCGCCATAGACACGCTCGCAAATGTTAACATCGCAATTGCGAATACCAAAAAACATACTGTTCTTTTCATGATCATTCCTCCTTTACAATGTGCATAGATTTATTTCGTGTGTTTTGTCAAGTAAACTGTCTTGTCCGGACGTGAAATTAAAATGTAGTCCATAAAAAAGCTTGTTTTTCTTATTTCTTTTTGACTCTTTCTGGTAATTTTCTGGGCGATTGACCGGATATATATTCCTTAGCTTTTTCCGGCGATAATCCTTTAACTTTTACCTCTTTATGCGCAATAGCCTGCATTAACCTAAATTGAGCTTTGCTTTTTGCTGGCATATTCACCTCTGTTTCGAGAATGTTTTTAAAAATAAAATCTAGCACCGATGCCGAATTTTTCCGTAAGGTGGCCTTTGTAAAAGTACAGACATTGCGATTATTTTTTTCATGGCAGCATTGTCATACATATTTCATTAATATCTCATTGGCAGATTCTACTTTTGTTTGACGAACTTCCACAATTGGCGGGCCGCATCGGCTTTAACGTTGGAATTTTGTTCCAATGCGCTACAATGAATTCAGATAAAAAAGGAGGTGAGTATTTATGAAGACCAATACGAAAGTAGGGAAGGAGATCTGCGTAACAACGGCCGATAGGATCGGTGTGTTGTCGCAGGTTACGATGATCGTTTCGGGAGCGGGCGTGAACATTAGCGCAATGTGCGCTTACGCCACGGACGATGCGGCGCATTTCCGTTTCATAACGGACAATAATAAAAAGGCGAGAGACGTCCTTTCCAAAGCGGGTTTCGACTCGATCGAAAAAGATGTCGTTATCTCCGAAGTTTCGCCGCATTCCATTCCTCCGGAAGCCGCGGTATTTGCCGGGACCGCCAATACGTCCGATGATTATTGGTGTGCATCAGCTACCGGCGGTGAGCATGCCGTGATAATAATGCCCTTGAAAGTAAGTAGCGGCATGGCTTCGATACGATGAAAAAAAGAAAGGGGAGCTTGACGGGGCATCTTGTTGCCAGCTCCCCTTCGGACGCTACAGCCAATGCGTCCAACGAATTAAATAATGCGAAGCACTATCTTGCCACGCACATGTCCGGATTGGCTTAACTCATGTGCTTTGGCGGCGTCTTTCAGCGGGAACGTCGTGCTAACCACCGGTTTTAATTTTCCGGTA
Organism: uncultured delta proteobacterium; assembly: GCA_903868375.1. Taxonomy (GTDB): domain Bacteria; phylum UBA10199; class UBA10199; family 1-14-0-20-49-13; genus CAIPVD01. The sequence continues at coordinate 8,318 of CAIPVD010000225.1, read as the reverse complement.
TCGATAAGCGTTGCGATACGCGTAAGTTGTTCGCTGTCTGGATGAACGAAAAATGCTTCGGCTCGAACTCCGTAATCTGCCGCCGTCTGTGGCGAAGATATTCCCAGAGTTGAAACGAGCATGCCGCCTTTCTTTAGCGTCTTCCAAGAGCGAGCTTGTGTTTCACCGCCTTGGGTGTCCAGCACTACATCGACATTTTTTGCGGCATCTTCAAATCGCGTAGTAGTGTAGTCGATCGTTTGATCGGCACCCAGTTCTTTCACGAAGTTCGCGTTTTTGTTCGAACAGACGCCTATCACTTTTGCACCTTTCCACTTTGCCAGTTGCACTGCAAAATGCCCCACGCCGCCTGCCGCCGCGTGGATCAGTACCGTTTGCCCTTCGGACAGAGATGCCACATCGAATAGCGATTGCCACGCGCTTAAGCAGGCAATGGGAATAGAAGCGGAAGTTGTATGATCGCACGAAACCGGCTTACGGGCTAGATCTTTGGCTTTAGCCACACAATATTCGGCGTACGCCCCGTCGTGCGTAACATCTATTAGTCCATATACCGCGTCGCCTCGTTTAAAGCCGGTAACCTCTTCACCTAACGCTTCAACCGTGCCCGATACGTCCCATCCAGGTATCAGCGGAAGCTTATGTTCTAGCCAACTCCTTGCATGCCCCTCGCGAACCTTCCAGTCGAGCGGATTAATTCCGGCCGCATGAACTCGGATCAAAACCTCGCCCTTGCCAGGTACCGGCCTTGGCACATCTTCCAATTTCAGGACTTCTGGGCCGCCGTAAGAAGCTATCCTGATTGCCTTCGTTGTCCTTGTCATAAATGAACCTTTGTTTTTTTTTGACTGAGATTCTAGGTGGCAAGGAACTCTAAAGCAATTGCCTGTAGCCTGCATTAGTTGATATAATTCTACCCGCCATCGAAAAAGGAAAGGGGCTCAACTTACGTAGAGCCCCTTGTCATGGGATCAAAAGCGGCCAAGTGGGAGATACTGATTTGGTACTATCGTTCGGGCCGCTTGCTTGAAGGCTAAATTTTGTAACGTGGTGCATGATAAAGCGATGGCGTTCCGTTAACAATTGGCTGAAGCGGTTTTTTTTTGATGTTATTCCACCGTGCCGGTTCCTTTCGCAAATAGAACGGCTTTACTGACAGCCAAGGCAATTAGGAGTTAGGGTACATGTCTGCGTCGAAGCTCCGCTCGTGACGGTTGCCGAACCGCTGCATGTCGCGATGATATCGTCTTCGGTCTTAACGTTGCTACCCGTAACGGTTACCGTAATGTTGAGCGTGTCGACCGTTCCTGCTACCGTTCCAGTCGCCGTGATGTTGCTGCCGGTTGCGGTGACGCTCATGTTCAGGTTTACCGTTGCCTGTCTGTTGACGATGGTTATCGTCGAAATGCCGCTGAACGCCAAATTGATCGTTCCGGTTACCGTTTCCGTGAAATTATTTCCATCTATAACGACAGTTTCAGTTACATTGGCGATGGCTACAGTTAAGCTGCCAGATGGAGTGAAGGTGAACTCTGTTTGGCTGCTTTGGTTCAACGTAAACGTGAGTGTGCCGTTTAGCGTGAGAGTCCCGCCTCCCAAACTTACAATTTCGTTATCGAACGTAATGTTAAGATCGTTTGTGCCAGTTACCGATACGGTTTTGCCGATGGTATTGTTGCGCGTAAATTCTTCGCCAAGTCGTTCGGCTACTAAATTTGCGATGACCTGGTTGATTGGCGATGAGCTATATTGAAAACCGAGCGACTTCGTGGAGGCAGAGCCAGTTCCTGCATTTGCCGTGGCACTTTTTCCAGCAACAGTAGCTCCGCCGACTGCGGCTGCAGAAACGGCAGCTGTGTTCGATGAAACGCTTCCAGCCGATCCTCCGGAAGATCCGGAACTTCCGCCGCACGCTATTGCCGATGCTGCGATGAGAACCACTAATAGATACGCATTTTTCATATTTCCTCCCGTTTGTAGTGAAGAGTTTATTTCAGCCACGCACTAAAAGGCAACCTAGTATTTCTTGCATTTACTGACGTTATTCCATATGGGGAAGTATCCGGATCGATCTAATATATTCCTTGACCTTTCGGTGAGAGCAACATATAAGCCCACACACATATCGCGGGGTAGAGCAGCCCGGTAGCTTGCCAGGCTCATAACCTGGAGGTCGTTGGTTCAAATCCAACCCCCGCAACAATAAAAATCCCGAGGCGCCTTTGGCGTCTCGGGATTTTTTTCTAGACACCTCACAAATTCTATGTCCAGTTATTCACATATGAATAGATTTATTCGAAATATTCTAGCGCCGGTGCTTATCTTGTCGTTACTTGTTTTTCCCAGCATCGCTCATGCGATCGACGTCGATGTGACGATAACCGATACGGATTATAATCCATACACTGGTGGGCATACTGGAGCGGTGCAGGTGTTTATCGGCAATGCCGATAAGCCCTGCAAAGAACTTGGACTGCTGAAGGCGAGTGGCAGCAAACTCATACCGGACCAGGAATATATCGATGCTTTAAAGGAGAAGGCGCGAGATATCGGCGCAGATGCTATCACGAACATTCAGTTCGATACAGGTGCTGGCGTCTTGGTCAGGGTGAACAATGTATTGGTCAGAGCTAGAACGAAGGTCGTAAGAGCTACGGCCGTTAGATATTAATTTATGGACGTCATTTCACACGGTCTATGGGGCGGGGTGGCTTTTGGGCGCAAGGACAAACGCTCGTTCTGGTGGGCATTTGGCTTTGGCGTTATGCCCGACATGCTAAGTTTCGGGATATTTTCGATGATGCGGATCTTAGGCCTTGCAAGCGGGCCTGATTGGTCCAAGGGCCTGCCGCTCGATTCTTCGATACCGCAATACGTCCACTCACTTTACAACGTTACGCATAGCATCTTTATGTTTGCGGTCGCCTTTCTGATTGTTTATTTTGTGCGTAAGAGAAAAATATTCTGGCCGATGTTCGCCTGGGCGTTGCATATCTGCATGGATATTCCAACGCATTCGACGCGTTTCTTTGCAACGCCATTTCTGTGGCCGATATCTGACTTTCGTTACAACGGCGTGCCGTGGGGTGACCCAATCATCTTCTATCCGAATATAATCCTTCTAGCCGCCGCTTATTTATGGTTCTATTTTAGCTCGCGAAGACGCCAAAGGTAGGGCGATGGTTTAGTATTTGTCGTAATGGTTGTCTTGCTCGACGCAATCGCAGCCGTATCTGTCGCATTGTTCCGTATATCCGGTTATGCAGTCGCAGAGTTCCTTATGCTGGTCGTCGTACCAACATTCGGTCGGGCCGCTTGGGCATGGTTCGTCGGGGTTGATGCATGGATGATAATCGCGGGCATCGCATCCTGGTGTAGTGAGCATCAGAAACGATAGCAAAAACTTTCCTCCGATCACGAAGGCTGAATCTTCTTGCGGCCTATCTGGCCTTGTCGCGAAGTCGATCTTGTTTCTTAATAAGGAATTAACGATCTGCTTGGCCTCGGTTGAAAATTTCCCAAATTTTAGCTGGCTGTCGTAAAAACCTCCGTCGAGTTTTCCATCGATAGCGATATCTAATTCGTCCAGATATGCCCCGAACTGGGCCTTTTGTTCCGCTGTGATAAGCTTCTTTGCTACCGATGCGTTTACTACGTCATTTTTTGATACGAATAGTTCTCCCATATTTTTTCCTTTCGTTTGTTATGTTCTTCGATAAGCAAAAGGCGTGCCATGCATCGTAAAAAAAATATGTTAAGTTTTACGGTAAGTTCGGAAAAAATATTCTGCGGCGAGTTCGAAGACCCGAACGCTTTTCGTTTGAAAATCTAAAAAATGGGACGAGATTTTATTAAGCGTTGAACAATAGCGATATTACATGTAGAATTAGACCACAATGAAATCTGTATTGTCGCTATTGGCTGTTCTAATGCTTGTCTTTATTGGTTCGTGCGGCTCGGCTGTCGATCACAACCTGGAGGCGGCGAGGTTTGCTCTCGACAAAGGCAATTGGGATGCGGCGATACAGGCCGGTACCGCGGCTCTTGCCGACGAGCCGGGAAATGTGGAAGCGGCGCTGCTTATTTCAAGTGCATATGCAGGAAAGGGGAAGTTCAAGTTGTTAACGCTGGCCAGTATCGTTTCCGACGTTGCAAAGAGAAAGGACCTTTTCGCCAGCATGTACGATGGTCTTGCGCCGATAAGTGCAGATCCTGCCTTTTTACATTCGGCGATATTTGCCCTTGTAAATGGCTTGAATCCTCAACCTGATATTAGCAATATCTACTATCTAGACCAGCAATTCCAAAGAGGCCTTTTGTTCCTAATCGAATCTCTTGCGCTGTCGCCTTTAACGGCGAAGCCAGACCCGAACGGCCCGATAGATACGAGTAGGATAACAGCGCCGATAAAAGATATCGTTCAAGATGATCTAAAGGAGTTCGATCAGGCGCTCATCGATTCAGGACTGTCACCAGATGATCCGATCGTCGTGAATGGCAGATATACTTACTGCGTGCTTCGAGTGAAATCGGGCATGGCGGATGGGTTCGACATAGATATTTTGCGAGACATGAACAAATGCCAGCTTTCGCCAAATGACGGGGCGGACCTGTCACGGGATAATGGCGATTTTAGTTCGCCGGTGATAAATAAGTGCAGTGACTTCGATGTCCCTGATTGTGCCGCACCGCCGCCAACTTGATAAAACTTGTGAAGAAAATATTCGTCTTATCCATAATAATTCTGGTTCTTTCGTTTTCGCTAATTGCGCGCGCCGGCAAGCCAACGGGAATTAGCGACGACTTCCCAGCTCTCATGCGTGGCGTCCGTCCGCTTGGCATGGGCAATGCCTTTACCGCAATGCCCGGTACCGATGCCATTGCGCAGTTCTACAATCCTGCGGCGATAAACGATTATGACGATAGCGGAATCATCTACAGCATCGGCATGCCGATGATCGAGTATGGCGATAACTTCTGGGGAATAATAAAAGACCTTTTCCAGCTTCGCGACGATCTGAAAGGCTCTGCAAGCTCTTCGCAAAAAATAGATATCTTCAGCGCATTTACTCAAAGCCATTTAGGCGAGTTCAATACCTTCAATACGGCAATGCCCATGTTCCACGTTAGGACCAAGAACTATGCCGGCGGACTTGTAGTCGATAGCAGATTTGTTATTTCCCTTCGCAACCAAGCTTTCCCGAATTTTGATTTTAAAACAAGCACGAGTACCGGTGGAATATTCGGCAGCGCATATTCGTTCTTCGACGATGCGCTTCAGGTCGGCGCAAATTTAAAAGTTCTATATAGAATGGGATTGGAGCAGCAGGTAACGACCACTGATATATTGGTGTCTAACATAAAGGACCTGGTCGGTTTTGGCGCATGGCAGAAGGGTATCGGTGCGGGTGTCGATGTTGGCTCTAAATATAAACTTCCAATTTTGGAAGATGCTCTGGCCCCAACTCTTTCATTTACCGTGCAGGACATCGGCAATACGAGATTTACGGGCGATGCGCCGGAACTTCCGATGTCGGTGACGGTCGGAGGCGGTATATTCCCAGAGATAGGCTTTGTTAAACTTGCGGTGCTTGCAGATTTTCGCGAACTGAATCGCGGAATGGCTTTTTTGAATAAGTTTCACTTCGGAGTTGAAGCGAAGTTCCCCGAAGTTATCAAGACGAATTTCTCTTTACGCGCCGGTTGCAACCAAGGATATCCGGCGGCTGGCCTTTCTGCAGAGTGGGCGCCAGTAACGCTTAATTTTGCATTCTATGCGGAAGAAGCGGGTATGTACGATCATTCGAAGGCGACCTATCGCTATGCCACTGGACTATCGTTCGATTTTTAGAAATATAATGCCGTTCCCAAATAAGCCGACAGCTCGTGAAAGTAAACGTCCTTGTTCACCGTCGGTGCGTTGGTAATGTTTCCATTGTTCTCCACATCGAAAGCGAGCCCCGCGAATTTGCCGATCCCCAATGCGTATCTTCCGGCAAGTACCGTCGAAAAGATTATAGGCTTAACGTTCTCTCTATGGATAGGTGTTCTGAACTCGGCGCCGAAAGTTAAACCGTAATAATCGACCTTGGCGGCTCCGAAGCTGTTCGGTGAATGAGAATCGCTATTATCGGTGAAGAACCCAGCGCCACCGTAGAATTTTTCGGTTATCTTGAACTTGCTTCCTACCGCCACGTTCCAGTTAAGTTTCTTGTCTATCGCAAGGTTTTCTTTTGTCAGCGGTAAATATAGGTCCGCCGCCGCTCCTATCCAGAAGTCGGGTTGTTCCCATGCGACCGAAAATTGCGGATGAAATGGCTCGACCATTCCGCCACCCCATTCGCTGATCTTGGAATAGGTGCGCTCCGCGATAGAGATCGGCGCCGTGCCGGGAGCTATACTCGCTATACCGGTATCGGCCGAAAAATTTCCCCAGCTATAGATCTGCATGGTTGGGGCGAAAAGGGTGAGGCCCAAGTGCCAATCATCCATCGGGTCGAACTGCGCGCCGACCGTCGCCCTTGCGCCAAGCGTACTGACGAGAGCGCGCACGTTATCGACGTAGAATATGGATACGGGTGTGGGCACGGTTTGGTCCACCGACTCGATGTTCTCGAACTCGTCCTGGTTGAATCTCGTCCTTTGGTAAACGAGAAAGACTCCGGCGCCAATGCGAAGATCGGGGCGAATTTGCCAGCCAGCGGCGCCGCCGATATCGTAGCGGGTATCGAGCTCATCTATATCGAAGCCTTGGCCGTAATTCTGTTGTCCCGGCAGCGTTGGGAAAGTTTCGACCTTCGACAGCGAATTGGTGAAAGAAAAATCGTTGTTCTGCGGCATGAAGACGCCGAAGCCTATACTTATATCTGAATTGACATCGGTCGCAAACGTCAGCGCCGATGGAACGGTAAGATATTCATTGGCGGAGAGATCTTGATCGTAAACTCCGGACGGAAGCGTTGTCTGCACGCCGCCCTTAACCTTTTGTACCCGCAGCATGAAGGTGGTGCCGCTTACGTTCAATCTGCTCATGTCGTTACCGCCAAGCCCCGCCGGATTATACCAGATCGCTTCCGAATCGCGGGTTATGGCGCCGATCGCCCCGGCAGCCAGGGCGGCATCGTCACCTAAGAAGAACGCGTTGGAATTTCCCGCCTGCAATGGTTTCGGAATGAATGCAGATACTGCAGTCAAAAAAAGTACAGCGATCAGTTTTTTCATATGAAAACCTCTTAGCAGTCAATCAACCCAGCGTCAAATATTTTAAGGCTATGATTATTGTTGTAGTCATTTATTATTTCGGGTATAAGCCGCAAAGAAATTAACCAAACCTTAAAGGAGGAAGTGCGTATGATAGTAGAAAAGTCTGAATTCAAGGGCAATCCGGTGCTTGTCATTAAAAGGGACGAGAACGATAAATTTCCGTTCTCTTTCGGCCTTACAAAAGCAAAAATGATCCTCGAAACGCTTGAAGAGATCAAAAAATTCGTTGCAGAGAATGATAAAGAAAAGAAGTAGTTTAATGGCTGTATCTTCTTTTTATTCCAACGATCTTTAGCTCTTTGTCTTTCTTTAAGAAAAGGTCGACCGATGGCGGCCACCAGATTTCATCTATATGCATGGTCTGAAGCTGCAGCATGTACGTCATTCCTTTGTGCATCTTCTTTATTGTTTGAGCGTCGATCATGAACGATGGCTTATTCTGTTCTATCCATTCGGTAAGCATTGCCGTGGCGTTCGCCGTTCCCAATCTGAACCTGTACTTTGTATCCGCTGCATTTTCAAAGCCGCCTTTTACTAGCAGGTCGTCGAACGAAACGGTATAGCCTTCGCCGGATTGTAACAGCTTAAAATTATCGATAGGATTTAATTTCGATAACCAGTAACGGCATATCTTGTTTCGGCGTTCTATTAGATTGTAGATCAGATATTTCTGATATTTTTTGTCCGATAGCTTTGCCGTCTTAACTATGGCGGTTATATCGTCATCCGAAAAATGCATGAGTATCCTCGATGCCCACAATGCATCGCGATAGGTCAATTCTTTAAAAGCGGCGTTAGGACGGCTTGATCTCCATCCTTGCGGATCAAAGCCCGCGGCATCGAACGACCCGACCGCTTCCGATTCCGTCATGCTTCCGCCCGTCCAGTATGGGTCATATATGCCGAAAGAAAATAGCGACCCGACCGCTCGTTTGTAATCCTTGCTTTTTTGGGGAAGGACCACCTCCTTCTTGGTATCGTCGAACGCAGAAGCAAGATTCGTTAGGTAGTGTTCGATATGGCCGGTGTCGTTGGTCTTCTTAAAGAATATGTCG
>CAIPVD010000224.1 GCA_903868375.1 uncultured delta proteobacterium | reverse complement strand
GGCGCCGGACACATTGCGGAAGAACTTACGCCGTTACTAAAAAAACTGGGATTTATAATAACGCTCATCGACGAACGAAGCGAACGCCTGCAACTCCCATCGTTTGCCGTTGTTGATGAAAAGCTCGACGAGCTGCCAAGCGATGCACTGAAAAAAATTGAGTTCACTAGCGATCTTTACATCATCGTCATAACTCACGAGCATAAGCACGACGAAGAGATCGTAAAATATTGCCTCGATAAGCCGTTCAAATATTTGGGGCTCATCGGTTCAAAGACAAAATGGGAAAAGTTCAAATCACGTTACAAATCTGCCGGCATAACCGACGAAAAGATAGCGCGCGTTAAAACGCCGATAGGCATAAATATCGGCAGCGAAACGCCTTTTGAAATAGCAATTAGCATAATTGCCGAACTGATCCAATTAAGTCAATAATTACAAATAGTTAACCCTAGCAACTCTTGCTATACCTCCAGCCGATAATATATATGATATGGGAATTCCTTTAATAGGTCCCGAACAACGGCCCGATCCATCGCCGCAAGTTCCGGAACCTTTGCAAAACGAAACTTTAGTATGCGAAGCGCCCGAAGCCCCGCATTTCAAAACTGTCGCGGTGCCGCAAAGGCCGCTTCCTATCATCGCGAGAGATCCGAAGCTAGCGCATGCGTTAGGCGAGATCATTGGAAAAGATGTGCCGGAAGAAGCATATAAGAACAGTACACTATCTGAATTTACGGAATTGCCGGCGAATCATCCCGCAAAAACTTTCGCAGAAGGAGAAGTTGCAGCACTTGATGTAGATGTCAAGCGCGCATCACGCATCACGAACGCAAGCACGAAAGAGATGGCTTATAAACGCGCGTTCGCCAAACATCACGATGCGATCCTTGGAATGAAATCGGCAAAGGCATTCTATGATTCTGCAGGCACGATCTTGGATAATTTCACCAATATCGCCGCAAAAAAAGATGTGGTGCTGCTCTACCCCGCCGCCGGTTTCAATATCGGTTCGCTTTCAATGGCGATGGCAATGCTCGATAAAGGCACGCGTTCGGCGGAGATGATATTTACGGAGGTAGATGAATCTTCGCCTGCAAAGGCGCTTGACGTCCTGCAAAAATGGGCAAATGCAAACAAAGATATCAGAATCGTCTCTTCGGATATAAAAGAGGGAAAGCCTCGGCAACAGATCGTTATAGATTATAAAGGAAAGACCATTAAACTTACCTATTCGATGAAGGAAAGCGACGAAGGCCTGTATTTCAAGAAAAGCGACATGGATAGAGCAGATGTCGTTATCATTCACGATGTAGGCGATTACGGAATGTCGGACTGGCCCTTGCTAAAACAGGTCCTTGATAACACAAATGCCGCCGCCGAACAAAAAGCGATAATCATGACGAATGAGCTGGACATGGCTCCTATACGATTTTCCGACCAATGGACACATGAGCCTGAATACAAGAAAAACCTGAACGCAGGGTTCAGTCCATTATCGGTGTTACCGTTCCGCGGATGGGTAATAAACGATTCCTACGGTTGCAGTTATGAACTACGGTCTAGCGACTGGGACTGCGGGCAATTTGACGAGACTTGCACAAACATAATAGGCGAAGTGGGAAACAGAAAATATTCAAGCGCGGTCATTTTTTCGACAGGTACGCCTCTTGCGAGCGTCACAACGTCGCCTCGCGACAAGGAAATTCTAATGGCGCTTTCACTTTATGCAGGAGGCGATAACAAATATCATATCTATAAGGATACTCCAACAACAGAGCGCGGAGCTATAAGTTCGCCGCTAAACAAGCAGATCCTTGCGGGTATCGGCCCGGCGGAAGTTCTGCAGTTCGTCAGCTCGAAATATCTCGACCTTCCACCGGAAGACCGCGAATATCTGGCTCTAGTCACGCTTCGCTATCTTGCGATGAGAACATTTGAAAGATCGCCCGATATGCGCGACAAGGACAAGCTTCACCAGATGTACATGGATAATACCAGCTATGAATTCAGGTGGGGGATCAAAAGGGCCGCCGTAAAATATGGCCTGTATGACAAGAAAGTGCGCGAGGAAGAACTGAACGGCTGCGCCGATTATCAGGCGGAAGACACGATCGAATATTTGGGCATCTTCAAAGGCGCGGAAACTTTCAAAAAACTAGACAATGCCATCCTTAAAAAACAGCGCCTCGATTGACAATCTTTTAAAATATCTATATTCGTAAGTGCGTGACCTTCGTTCCAGCGATAATTTTGGCGGCGGGAGCTTCCGAGCGAATGGGATTTCCAAAGGCGCTATTGCCTGTTGGAAAACGAACGCTACTTGAAGATCAGATATCCCGGCTTAAAAAGGCTGGATGCGGTCCAATTATCGTCGTGCTTGGGAGATTGCTTCGGCCCAAAGGCCTCGCAATGACACGCGTTGTTATTAACCGCCGTTGGAAACTTGGACAATTTTCGTCGCTCAAGTGCGGACTTAAGGCGTTAAAGAACAGATCAAGCGGCTGCCTGATATTGCCGGTCGATGTTCCCTTTGTTCCGGTAAGTGTTATCAAACGAATCCTCAAAACGGCGAACAAGCGCGTAGCAGATGCCATAATTCCATTTCACCGCGAAACCGGCCATCCAATATGGCTGTCACATGCACTCATTCTGAAATGTTTAAGAATGCCTGCAAAACAAGGCCGGCTTGACAGCATTATCGCAGATTCTGAACGGATCTATAAATTAAAGACAAGGTCGCACGCTATTCTGAACAATATTAATACGCCAGCTGAATGGAAAAAAATGAGCCGCTAAGATCTATCGATCTCTTTTCTTATTTGGATCGCAAACTATATCTTGAGGACGCACCACAAGAGTGGCGCAACATTGGAACATGTCGCTACCATCATTACAGGTCGTGATCAGCTGATAATAGCTTTTCACATAACCTGACTTATCGTCGCAAACCTCTTTAACGGCCTCCGCCTTAACGGCACTCACGGTATTTTCTGAAGCCTTTTCAATGGTCAATTCCTTATCACCACATTTATAAAAAGACCTTTTAGGCGATACATCCATGCAATCTGACATATTTCCTCCTGTTTGCCCGTTCATTATCAGTATCGGCAAGTTCCAGAAAAAGTTGCTAACATTTTTAAAAGCTGTTACAAACGTTTAACATATGACTCAAATAAACGAAACACTTATAAAAAAGCTGCCCAAAACGGACCTCCACGTCCATCTGGACGGCTCTCTCCGCCTTGCAACGCTTATAGAACTGGCAAAAAGTCAGAAGATAACTCTACCATCCTATACCGAAGAAGGCCTTAAAGAGCGCGTGTTCAAAGGCGATTACGAAAGTTTAGGCGAATATTTAAAAGGTTTCGCCTTTACCTGCGCGGTAATGCAGAATGAAGAGTCGCTTGAACGGATAGCCTACGAACTTGCAATGGATAATTTTGAAGAAGGCGTTCGCTACATCGAACCGCGGTTTGCGCCGCAGCTTCATATCGGCCCGAACCTTAGTATCGAAAAAATATTTAGGGCCGTGAACAAAGGATTGGAGCGGGCAAAGAAAGAGATCAACTCGAAGAAAGAAATAAAAAACGGTGAAGAACCTCCATTTGAATACGGCATAATCGGCTGCGCAATGAGAAAGTTCACAAAGGGTTTTTCATATTATTTCAGGAACTTTATCGAAGTACACGAATACGCGCCGGCGAACGAGATATATGGAATGGCTTCACTCGAACTTGTTCGCGCCATGGTGAACATTCGCGATGCAGATGGCATACCGATAGTCGGGCTCGACCTTGCGGGAGAAGAGGCCGGTTATCCCGCAGAAGACCACGTTGCAGCCGCACATTTCGCGCAAAAGAACTTCATGAACAAAACGGTCCATTCTGGCGAAGCTTATGGCCCGCCTTCGATATTTCAAGCGGTGACCGACCTTTACGCCGACCGTCTAGGCCACGGAACGTATATATTCGACAGTTCGATGGTGGATCTTCCCACAAAACAAGAGCGCGAGCATTACACGAACGCGCTTGCGCAGTTCGTTAACGAACACCGAATTACTATCGAGGTTTGCCTAACCTCTAACGCCCAAACGACGCCAAAGTTTCGGGACCTGACCAAGCATCCGTTCAAACAGATGTTAGAGAAAAAGATGTCCACCACTTTCTGCACCGACAACCGGCTTGTTTCCGATACGACCGTAACGAAAGAGGTAATGAAGGCGATAAAGTTCTTCAACATATCGCCAAACAAACTAAAGGACATCATCAGCTACGGTTTTAAGCGCAGCTTCTATCCCGGCAGCTATCTTGAAAAACGCAAGTACGTAAGGCAGGTGCTCGATTATTACGATAAGCTGGAAGGCACAACTTCAAAGTGACGGCAATTTGAGTATCGCCAAAGACTTTAATATTCTAACCTGGCAAGAGCTTAAGTTCACCCTGGCATCATGTTCTATCTCGATATACACTCCGCTTCCGGTCGTAAATGTTAGATCGATCGAGGAATCTGCCTTTACATGAGCAGAAGCAAAACGGTCCGTTTTGCTGTGGTCGCAGGTCGTTACCAGCTTTGATATTTGCAGTGGCTGGCGAACGAACTGCGTCCTGCAATTCTCGCTAGACCATTCGCCGGAGGACAACCCCGTAAGTGCCCTATCTATATCCATTGGAAGCGCATCGACGAACCTATCAATCTCTCCATCTATTGATTGCTTGCACTGTTCGACGGTTTGAAGCTGATCTTCAACCTGTGGAGCCTCTCCAAAATATTTAAGGCCGATAGTATAATTTTTGGATTTGGATTCGGTTAAACATTGATCGTCGGTAACGATTATTGCCTCGCCCTTGGGCCCGGTAAAATAATAGGTACTGCCATTATCGTTAATCGTAACCTTCGTTAAAGAAACGTTTGCCATAGTAATTTTTATCCTTCTATTACAATTATCGTCAAATAATCTAAAAAGTTGCTAAAATTCTTTGAAATCGGTCGAGGAGCACTTTTGATACGTGGCTGCGGTATTCCGCGCTAGACCTTATATCTTCTATCGGCTGAATGTCTTCATTTAATAATTCCAACGCTTCGGCTACGATAGCTGCGCTTATCTTTTTCCCGTTCAGAAATTCTTCCACCCTTTTGCAACGCACCGGCGTTGCGGCAACACTGCCATAAGCGATGGCAAATTTATCGCCAGCGCGAACGAAACAGGCACAGACTTTAGAGATTGCCTGCGCACGCCTTGTACCTATCTTCATGAACACAGCGTGCGTCTTCGGTGCCGGCTTCTTAATGATGATAGCCGTTAATATTTCATCTGACCTTGCATCGATCGACCTATATCCCTTATAGAACTTTGTGAAAGGAACGATCCTTTTTCCGCGCACGCTTTGAAGTACAACTTCGGCGTCAAAGGCTAAAAGTACCGGCAGCGTATCACCGGCTGGCGATGCGTTCATAACGTTGCCGCCTATAGTTCCGCGGTTCTGTATCTGCCTAGCGCCAACAGTCTTGCAAGCATCTGTAAGTGCAGGTAGATATTTTTGGACCAACTTATTTAAAGCAACTTCCGAATGCGTTGCGCCGGCTCCTATCTCGATCTTATTATTTTTAAGGCTTATCTTTTTCAGCTCTCTCACGCCTGATATGCAAATCATCCCTTTTGGGAAATTCCTGGAAGCCCGCATTTGCACGAGGATATCGGTTCCGCCGGCGAGGATTGGAAACTTCTTCTCCGTTCTTAACTTTAGCGCATCTTTCAGATTTTTAGCCTTAATAATTTCCATAATTTACTTTGTACACATCGCTATCGCTTCCACTATCTTCTTGTAACCTGTACACCGGCACAAGTTTCCGGCGATGCCATCTTCTATTTCGCTCTTCTTCGGTTTTTTGTTCTTCTTTAAGAGCGCATATGCCGCCATAAGCATCCCAGGCGTGCAGAACCCGCACTGCACAGCACCGGCCTTCATGAAGCTCTTCTGTATCTTTTTGCCAAGTGGAGTTTTTTCCAGCCCTTCAACCGTAAGTATCTCGTCGCCGTCGTTCAGCTGGCCTACCAAGATTAGGCATGAATTTACCGCTTCGCCATTTAAAACCACCGAACATGCGCCGCACTCACCTTCGCCGCAACCTTCTTTGGTGCCTGTCAGGCGAAGATCTTCACGCAGAAGGTCGAGGAGCCTTTTATCCAACGGACATTTAACAGTGCGGTTCTTACCGTTTATCTTTAAGCGCATAGAATATCTTTTCCGGGGTTATCGGCAGGTCGGTCATCCTAACGCCTACCGCATTATATATCGCGTTCGCAATCGCAGGCGCACCGCCATCAAGCGGCAGCTCACCCAAACCTTTCGCACCGTACGGGCCCCAAGAGAAGTTTTCTTCAACGATCATCGTCTTGAACTGCGGCGCATCTTTTACAGTTGGAATAATATATGTCTGGAACCGGTTGTTTAACGGCATTCCGTTCTTGTATTTGATATCTTCCATCACTGCAAATCCCATCGATTGCAAGGTTCCACCTTCGAGTTGTCCTTCTACCGCCTGTGGATTTATCGCTTTGCCCACATCGCACGCTATGTAAATCTTATCGACCTTTACTTCGAATGTCTCGGTATCGACGCTCACCTCGGCAACATTGCAGCCCCAGGCATAGGTTGGATAAGCATCTCCTAGAAACTGCTTCTGGTCCCAATTTATTCCTGGCGGTAGTTCGTAATGTTTTTCGATGGTTAATGGCCCGAACTTTTTCGCGAACTTATCGAAATTGAGTTCGGACTTATGAATTTGTTGTTTTATTTCATCGCAGCACCACATCAGAACTTTTCCGATGACCATCGTTGTGCGCGATGCAACGGTAGGCCCACTATCAGGGCAATAAGATGTATCGGGAACTGCGCAACAGACCTTTGCTGGCTCTACACCAAGCGATTCGGCAACTATCTGCGGAAGCACGCTATGCGAGCCCTGCCCCATATCGGTGCATCCGGTGAGTATCGTAACGCTCCCATCTTTTTCTAACCGAACGCTCGCGCGCCCTTTCATTAGCGCCTCGCCGCTACCAGTAAAACCTGCACCGTGTAAAAATAGAGAGATGCCGATACCCTTCCCCTTCTTCCATTTCTTTTCAAAGTCGGAGGCCTTTGCCGCCTTTTCCAGGCATTCGAAGCTCCCGACGCTCTCTTTTAGTTTTTGTCCTGTCGCTGTTTCATCGCCAAGTTTTAGCGCGTTCTTTCTGCGCATCTTTAAAGGCGATATTCCAAGCCTTGCGGCTATCACATCGATATGAGATTCGATCGCAAATAAAGTCTGCGGCGCGCCAAATCCACGGAAGGCTCCGGTCGGAACGTTATTTGTGGCATAGCACGTAGCCGTTGCACGAACGTGTCCGCAACGATATGGCCCCCATGAATGCAATAACCCACGCGCCAAAACAACCGGCGAAACGGTTGCATAAGCACCGCCATCGAAAGCCACATCCAACTCCATGCCTAGTATAGTTCCATCTTTCTTCACCGCGGTTTTATGGCGAATGATAGATGGATGGCGTTTAGTTGTAAAAAGTATATCTTCGTTCCGATCGAGCACCATTTTTATCGGGCGGCCGCTTTTTTTGGCAAGCAGCACCGCATAGCCGGAAAGAAGCGATGGGTAATCTTCCTTACCGCCAAATGCCCCACCCATAACGGTTTGCCGGATGTTCACTTTATCTTCGTTAACGTTCAG
>CAIPVD010000223.1 GCA_903868375.1 uncultured delta proteobacterium | reverse complement strand
CTTTGGTGGAGCATGGGATCGCAGATAAGGTTCGTGAAATAAATCTTGCCGCCGTGAAGATCGCTAAGAGCTGCGGAGATGGTAAGCATTTTGTTTCCGGCGACCTGGGTCCAACTAGCAAGCTGCCAACTTTAGGCCATATCTCATTCGATGAAATGGTGGCGGTCTATCAAGAACAGGCAGTAGCGTTGCTTGAAGCGGGAGTAGATCTTTTCCAGATAGACACTTGCCAAGATATCCTTCAGTCGAAAGCGGCGGTGGTCGGATGCAAAAAGGCCTTGAACGGCAAATATTTGCCTATCGTGGTTACTATCACTGTCGAACCCTCCGGCACAACTCTTCTTGGTACAGAGGTTGGCGCGGCTCTCGCTGCATTGACACCTCTAGGTATCGACGCGTTTGGGCTTAACTGTGCGACAGGGCCCGCTGAAATGGAAGAATACGTTAGATATCTTTCGGAAAATTCCACGATACCGATCGCGATACTTCCGAACGCCGGGCTGCCGGAAATAAAAGATGGCCGTGCCCATTATGCCCTTTCTGCGAAAGAATTTGGCGAGTGGGGGGCGTATTTCGTAAAGAAACTTGGAGTTCAAATAATAGGTGGGTGTTGCGGTACGACGCCGGAACACATAAAGGCGTTAAGTGCGTTGATCGGTGGCGCAGCTCGTCACGGTAAACGTAAAAGTATAAGTTCGGTCTCAAGCCTCTATTCAACCATATCCATCGACCAAGACCCAAAGCCGCTTATCGTCGGTGAACGGATGAATATCAACGGCTCAAAGGAGTTTAGAGAATATATATTGTCGGGCAATTACGATGCGGCGGCTTCGATGGCAAAGAGGCAATCGGATGTCGGCGCGCACGTTCTGGACTTGTCCGTTGCTTATGCGGGCCGCAATGAAATCGCGGACATGAAAGAAATGGCGAAGAGGCTCGCCACCGTTAGCCCACTCCCTTTAATGATCGATTCAACAGACCCGGCGGCATTAGATGCCGCGTTATCTCTGCTTGGCGGCAGGTCGATAATAAACTCGATCAACTTCGAAGATGGCGGCAAGAAGGCGACGGCTATCTGTGATATCGCAAAAAAACATGGAGCCGCGCTTGTTGCCTTGACCATAGATGAAAAGGGGATGGCGCTAACCTGCGCGAAAAAGGTGGCGCTTGCAAAGCGGCTTATCAAGCTTTGCAAGGATATTGGGATTATATTCATCGATCCGCTAACGTTCACTTTGGCGGACCCGAAGGCCGCTGAATTTGGGTCAGGAAGAGAAACTCTTCGAGCATTAAAGAAAATTAAGAAATTATATGGTTCTCGACTTCGCTCGAACAGTAATGTCAGGACGATCTTGGGCGTTAGCAATATCTCGTATGGTTTGAGGCCGGACGCCAGAAAGGTGCTGAACAGCATCTTCTTGCACGAAGCTGTAAATGCGGGCCTCGATGCGGCGATAGTTCATCCTGCGCAGATAGTCCCCATTCACAAGATAGATAAGAAAAGGGCGCGGCTTGCCTTGGACCTTATCCATTGCCGAAGGAAAGACGCGCTAAATCGGTTCGTTGAATCGTTTGAGCTAGAGAAGGACAAGAAAAGTGTAGAGCTCGCAAAGATAAAGATGCCGCCACGGGAACGTTTAAGAAATAAGGTCATCGATGGCGACAGAACGGATCTTCAGCCTACGATCGAAGAGGTGCTGAAAGAAGTCCCCGCTCAAGATGTCATTAATAAGATACTCCTGCCTGCGATGCAAAAGGTTGGCGAACTTTTTGGCAGCGGCGAGATGGTGCTACCATTTGTTTTGCAATCGGCTGAAACCATGCGCGCATCGGTAGATATTTTGGCGCCTTTTCTTGCGCATATGAAGGCCGCTTCCAGGGGAAAAATCGTTATTGCTACCGTTAGAGGCGACGTCCACGATATCGGCAAGAATCTGGTCGACATCATCCTGTCTAACAATGGTTACGAGGTTATCAACCTGGGAGTTAAGCAGGCGATCGATACGATAATTAAGGCGGCGGAAGATGCAGATGCAAAGGTGATAGGGCTTTCTGGCCTTTTGGTGCAGTCATGCCTTGTCATGAAAGACGATCTGGCCGAGTTATCGAACAGAGGCGTTACGATCCCTGTTATTTGCGGTGGCGCGGCGCTGACCAGAAAATTCGTGGAAACTGACCTGCAAAAGGTTTATAAGGGAAAGGTTCATTATGCCAGGGACGCCTTTGATGGGCTTAAGATATTGAACGAGATATTCAAATGAAACCTCCATTTTTTGGCCCAAAGGTTGTTACGGATATAGGCCTGAACGAGGTCTATCCGCTTATCGATACCAACTTCCTTTTCAAGGGCCAGTGGCAGTTCAAGAAGAACAAGCAGAGCGAGGAAGCCTATCAGCAGCTATTAAAAGATAAAGCCTGGCCGGCGTTTGATGAATGGAAGCGGCGATGTGCCGATGAACAGATACTAGAACCGAAGGTGGCCTATGGATATTTTAAAAGTGTAGAAGTGTTGAAGTGTTTAAGTGTTGAACCGAAAACTAATAACGAATTTGTGCCGCTGCAGCTCGTTACGGTCGGTGAAAAGGTGGTTAAAAAGTGCCAGTGGTTATTTGCGAGCCATAGTTACACCGATTATTTATACTTGCACGGTTTGGCCGTGGCGACGACCGAGGCGTTGGCGGAGTATTCGCACAGAAAGATACTTCGGGAGTTAAATATCCCGTTTAATGCCGGCAAGATGCTCCCGCCCATGTCTAGAATAAGCCCCGGATATCCGATATGGCCGGATATAAAAGACCAGGCGGTTTTAGTTAGATTGCTTGGTGCTGAAAAGATAGGTGTGGTCTTGACCGAAAACTTCCAGCTTGTCCCAGAATACTCTACAAGTGCCGTGATAGTTATTTGATCGTTAGTCGATCGCTACGCCAGATTCGTATTGGGTGTAGTATCCCATGACCTTTGGGACGTACTGGCGTGTCTGCGAATATGGAGGGACGCCACCGCTACGTTCGACGGCTTCAGGACCTGCGTTGTATGCAGCCACCGCCATTTCGACATCGCCTTCGAACCTGTCTAGAAGGCTTCTAAAGTACTTAGCCCCTGCTAGTATATTCTGAACCGGATCAAACGGGTTAGATACCCTCATCGCCTTTCTTGTGGAAAAGCCGAGCTGCATAAGGCCTATTGCCCCCCTTGAAGAC
This sequence comes from uncultured delta proteobacterium, assembly GCA_903868375.1. Classification (GTDB taxonomy): domain Bacteria; phylum UBA10199; class UBA10199; family 1-14-0-20-49-13; genus CAIPVD01. Next base: position 26,042 of record CAIPVD010000223.1, on the reverse strand, counting down.
ATTGCCCTTGGATCGAAGCCAGACTCTACTTTAATGATAGCGGCTATAAGTGACGCGGGCAGGTTATAGGTGGAAGCTGCCGCCTCGATGACCTGAACGTACGTGCCACCCATGGTTGGCCTGTCGTACCTTTTGGCAAAACCTTCATCCGTGTCTCGAATGGCCGGAGCCACAAGGATGATGGCTAGCGTTGCTATTAAAATAAGTCGTCGCATAATAAGGTGAGGGAGCGTATACAAGGTCTTGTTTTTTGTCAAAGGTTTTTTCTCTTCATGCTTTAAGCATTTTTTCTTTACCGGTGGTTTGAACTTGCAAAACAGGTGTTAAAAACACTTATACATCAAGATGTTACGTGGTAGAGTTGAAACGACGAAATATGTGCAAGGTTTAACCTTTAATGAACTTAACGATCGCCTTATATTGGCTTGCGCCATCAAGTCCCGCTTCTTCCAAGACCTTGGCTGCCTGGCCGCTGCCCATGTAGTGTCCCTTCATGAAAGGATGGAGCGATGAACGCTGGCCTTTTTCAGATGTCACAAAGCGATAGAGCGTTGGCAGTGTGAATCCGGTGATGCCAATCGCTTCACGGCGCAAGCTTTCAGGAAATATCTTTTCCTGTTCCTTAGATGCTAGCCGGTCGAAAAGCTCGACGCTGGATATATAATAGATGTTCAGGTTCAGGCCGTCTTTATCGAGTTTGGGCAATACCTGTTCGATAAACGTGTAAGTAACGCCGGATTCCTGCAATACGATCGTTCCATCGCACTTTTTGTGCTTATCTGCTGCACGTAGTGCATAAACGCCTTTAACGGTTTCAGTTGCCGGGGATAGGTTAAGCTTCGCCCTATCTAGAACTTTTTCGTTCGGGCGCGTTACGAACGGAGTGATGACGGCGGGGCGAGCCTGAAGCGCCGCCGTGATGAGCGGCCAAACCTCTTGCGGGTCCCAAGGCGTTAGCGTTACCATAACGTCAGATGGAAAATTTTCCTGAACTATCTGAAGAGCTTGCGGATCGGCGTGGGTTGGGCCGTCTTCGCCGGTCTTAAGTCCCGTGTGCGCGCAGATGGCTATGAACGGATGATATTTTCCGCCAAATGTGTGGACGCGCGCCTGTTGTCCGATGCCGTGAAGCCTCATTGTTATATGCTGAAGCGCCGCGATGAACGCGGCATATGACGAGCCGACGCCGATATGATTGCCGTACGCTGCGAGGCCAGAAAGTATCCCGCCCATTCCGTCTTCGCATATTCCGCCGATGGAAAGTGCGCGAGCCTTCGGATTTTTAACAACGTGGAAGAATCCGGCAGGGAAATCCTTAGCGATATTACTTAGGCTCGTCGAGCCGAGCAGGTCGGCAGATGCTACCATAAGTGCGCCGCCGGACATTTTGTTGTAATAAGCAAGCGCATCGCCAAGTGCGCCGCGCAGCGTGACCGAATCGCCGATCTTTAACTGAAGTTCCGCCGGAGTTTGATCTATGCGGAATTTCTGCGTGTCGTAAACCGTTTCGACGTTTAGCGCCTTATCCTTTGGACTTCGGCTATCCTGTGCGAGCCTTTTCTTGGCGTCATCGATCTTTCCGGCCAAGAAAGCGGCTGCCGGTTTGTTCGCCTCGACCATCTTTCTGATAGTTAGGAGCGATTCAAAATAGAACTTCTCCACGTTGTCTGGCGTTAGGTCGCCCGTGCAGTGTGGGAAGCTGATGCCCGTTGCCTCTTCCGCCTCTTTCACCGCCGCATAGAAGCCTTCGGAACAGAACTTATGCCCAGCGCCGTGCGATGCGCGCCCTTCGATACCGTATTTCCACCCCTTAACCGTACGGTAAACTATCGCGGTTGGCTGCCCGTTATTAAAATCATTTAGTAATTTTTGCGCGGCGAACACCTGCCTAAAATCCTTGCCGTCCGGCACGATGATAACGTTCCAGTCGTGGAGATATGCGAATTCGATAGGGTCCCACTGAACGTAATCGCCGGGGCCCGTTTCGTCGCGGGTCACGTGGTTTGAATCTATGGATGCCTGGTTCCAGTCGATGTGGTTCACAAGGTTCTTAAGGCCCGCGGTCGATGCAAATGCAAATCCTTCGGCAACGCGTCCGGGAGTTAGCCCGCCTTCGCCTTCGATCACATGAACGTGCGGAGCGTTTAGGGTGCCGTACGTATCAACTGCGCCTAGTGCCAGGCCAAACGATGTGCAGATGCCAACTCCTGATGCGCCGGTCGATAACTTTATGAACGGAGTCATCGGTGTTGGATGGCCATCCAGCGCTTTAGCTTTATGTTCCTTAAAAAGTTTCGTGTCTGACATTGTGCTGCGCCTGAATCCTAACAGATCTTCGAGGCGGAGCTGATACTTGTTCTCTTTTGGAAGAAGCGCTGGCTTTCCAGAACGGACCATTTCGTTTCGAAGCGCCCACATGGCGTAAAGGCCAAGCGCCTTGTGACCTGCGGCGTAGGAGATAAGGTCTGCGTCCGGCGCATCTGGATTAGAAAAATCGTAATCCATCGTGTTAAATATTATGCTCTGAACGAATCTGCCAGATGAAATGCTTCCGCCCGGGTGGCCGGAGGTTGGGACGTAATTGTAAAGGACGGCGCAAAGAGTTCTATAAAGGAGATCGAAGAATTCGAAGTGTTTCACCTCGTCATCGGTGAACTTGAACTGACCCATTTTGTCGAGCACGTTAACGACTTGCGCGCGTCTTTTTCCGAATTCCATGTTTGCCTCCTGTTAGTAGAGCCTCTTTCCTTCCTTTACGAACGCTTCAAATCCCGACCGGTCTTTGCTTGCCTTCTCTATCCTCTTCAGCGCTTCGACAAGGTCGTCCTTGCCGGTGGCTATCGAAAGCCTTAAGTAGTGCATGCCTTCGGTGCCGATGCGGCCGAAGGATTTTCTATCCATCGTTGCAACGTGATATTTGAATAGCAGAAACATCTGGAATAGCGTCGATGGGCTGGACTTTGCCTTAACGGCCTCCGGTAGGTTCTGAAATGCCGATACCGCGCCTAAATTTTTGCAAAGGCCGCCGATGTTCGGGAACACATAGAATGCGCCGCCAGGCTTCTGGCACTTTATCCCTTCGATCTTGTTTAAGCCTTCGACTACGATATCGCGCCTCTCCTGGAACGCCATGACCATCTTTTTTATCGACTTCGCACTCTCCAGAGATCTTATCGCGGTTACCGCACCCATCTGGTTGTATGCCGGAATGCACGAGAAATAATTGATGTTCAAGTTCTTGAAGACTAGCGCTTCTTCGACCGTTGGAAATACCGCCCAGCCGATGCGTCCACCGGTCCACGAATAGCTCTTCGATGCGCCGCTGACTATTATCGTGTTCTTTTCCATACCTTCGATCGACGCTATCGAATGAAGCTTCGCGCCGTCGAACAGGATGTGCTCGTAAATTTCGTCGGCGTATATGCGCACATCCGGGTTTGCCTTTTCTTTAATTACCTTGGCGATACCCTTTAGCTGTTCTTCCGTTGCAACGCCGCCGGTTGGGTTCGAGGGGAAGTTGAGATAGATAAGTTTCGTTCGCTGTGTGATAAGCGGAGCCAGTTCATCGCCCGTGAAACTAAAACCCTTGTTCTCGTCTAAATGTAGGGGGACCGGTTTAGCGCCGACGTAGTTTATGAAAGATTCGTAGATGGGAAATCCTGGAGAAGGATAAATTATCTCATCTCCTGGGTTGCAATATGTCTGCTGACAAAGGCCAATTGGCGGTTTGCCGCCAGGGAATACGACGACCCTATCGGCCGTTATCTTAAGCCCGCGCGCTGCGCCGATATACTCTGCAACCGCTTCGCGGAGCGGCAGGATCCCTTGAGGGTCGCAGTAATGTGTCATATCTTTATCGAGCGCCGCCTTAATCGCATCGACGATATGAATTGGGAGCGCAAAATCTGGCTCGCCTAAATTGCACTTGATAACTTTATTGCCGGCCTTTTCAACTTCTGCGATATAAGGCCCCACCTTGAACGCGTTCTCCGTGTCGATCTTCAGCGTCCTGTCCGAATATAATGTCATAAAAATGCCTCCGTATATCGGTTTGATAAGCCATGAAAGATGGAGAGATGTCAACTCAAAATACCTTTTTTGGACTGTATCAGCCAGACGCCTGCGAGTATTACGCACACGCCAAAAATGTCGGTGGGCCTAACCATCTTTCCAAGAAAGATGAAGTCTAAAACTATGGAGACCAGCGGTATAATATACGTTACAGAAGATGCCTGGACGGAGCCTCGTTCATGTATAAGCCTAATGAAAAAGAGCCATGCGATGAATGTCGAACAGATGCCTAAGTACAAGAGCGAAATATAAGCGGCCGGATGAATGTTCAAAAGGTTGACGTTCCATGGATGCTCGAATGCCATGCTAAATATCCCCAAGACCGTAAGTGCGCCGAGCGATTGATAGAAGAGATTCGTGGTTGCCCTTATCTCGCCGCTGAATCTTTTCACCCACGTAACGCCGATGCTATAGCAGATGGCCATTCCAAGTAGCTCGAACTGGCCTTCTAACATGGATGTCCCGCCGCTAGAGATGTTGGGCCCAAAGATGATCAGAATTCCGATAAAGCCTAAGAGAACTCCAAGCAGGTTTTTCTTCGTGAGCCTTGAGTTGACGAGAAGGATCGGGGCGAGCAGTGCGGCAAAGACCGTGCTCGATGAATTATAAATGGATGAAAGCGCCGGGCTTACAACTTTTTCCCCGTAGAAGAGGAATATCCACGAAAGCCCCATATTGAAGATGCCCGCGCCAAACGCCTGCCATTTGATCTTGGCGGGGATTTTTACTTTTGACTGCGTAAGCATTAAGATCAGTACGGCGGACAATGCTACCAAGACGCGGAAGAATGCGCCCATCGCGGGCGGAAAGCTCTCCACAACATAATGGATGCCCAAGAAAGATCCGCCCCAAAATATTGCGAGCGTGAGAAAATATGAAATGTGCCTAATGGTCATTTAATAAGATCGTAGAGAGGATAATTTGAGAAGCCTTCTCTTTTGTTGTGTCCTTTATCTTCTTTATAATGCCGTGGCTGCCGATTATCAGTGCGGTCGACTGCGCTTTGCCGATCACGTGTGCGTTATTTGCGATGATGAGATCGCATTTTTTGTCTAAAAGTTTTTGCTTCGCATTCTTAACAAGGTTTTCCGTCTCGAGCGCGAAACCGATAAGTTTTTGGTGCGATTGTTTATGTCGTCCAAGCCAGTGAAGGATGTCGGGATTTTTTGTTAGCGAGATAGTGAGGTGGTGAGATAAGGATGTGGCCTTTTTAATTTTATGCTTGGAAAATTTGGCCGGCCGAAAATCTGACACCGCGGCGGCACATATAATTATATCGGCCTGCAGGAAATATTTTTTGACCGCGGCAAACATCTCACGTGCCGATACCACCCGAACCATTTTTGCACCTCGTAGGTGCAATAGGTTAGTAGGGCCGGTTATAAGGGTGGTTTTGGCGCCCATCTTGATGGCGGCGCTTGCCAGCGCGAATCCCATTTTGCCGCTTGAATCGTTGGAGATGTATCTGACCGGATCGATATATTCACGTGTCGGGCCTGCAGTTATAAGTATTTTTTTGCCTTTGAGCGAGATCATCATTTAATGAGCTTTAGGACAGCTTCCTTGATCGACTTTGTATTCGCCATTCTACCGACGCCGGAATAGCCGCAGGCAAGTTCTCCTTCTTCCGGATCGATGAAATTGTATTTCAGGTTCTTTAAATGTTTGATGTTCCCCTGGACGATCGGGTTCGTCCACATTCCCGAATTCATCGAAGGTGCGAAGATGACCGGCGCCTTCGTGGCACAGATCGTCGTCGTAAGCAGGTCGTCGCAGATGCCGTGCGCCACCTTTGCAATGACGTTCGCGCTTGCAGGTGCAATAAGCAACGCATCTGCCTTGTCGGCAAGCGATACGTGATCTACCGGATGGCTCATTTTTTCATTTGCGGGTTGCGGGGCAAGGGTTGCGAACATATCTACGTGCACCGGATTTCTGGAGAGCGTCTGAAGCGTAAGCGGCGTCACAAAATGTTTAGCCGATTCTGTTAGTATCACATGCACATCGGCGCCTTCTTTAATGAGCTCGCGCACCAAGTCGCAGCATTTGTACGCTGCTATTCCGCCGGTTATACCTAGGATGATCGTTTTGTTCTTTGTCTTCATGATGCCCTGAAGATTAGGACGAAAGGATAAAGCTTGTCAAGACATGGCATTTGGCTATATTCGAGCGCATTATGTTACTTGTAATAGACGTTGGGAACACGAACGTTACGTTCGGCCTCTTTAAGGGGAAGAAACTTGTAAAAAATTGGCGGTGCGTGACTAAAAAAGTTGGTGAGTTGATGGGTTTGGGAGTTGATGGGTTGGCCGGCAAGGTCGATGGTGTAATTGTTGCAAGTGTGGTCCCGGAGATCGATGCTAGGCTAAGAATATATATCCACAAAAAAATAAAAGTTACGCCGCTATTTGTCACTTATAAGAACGCCGGCATAAAGATCGCCTATCCAAGGCCCACAGAGATCGGAGCCGATAGGCTTGTCGATGCGGTTGCCGCGTGGAAAAAATATAAAAGGGCGTGCATAGTGGTCGATTTCGGCACGGCAACTACGCTCGATTATATAGATGATAAGGGAAGATATTACGGCGGGCCAATTGCCCCTGGCATTAGCATCGCAAATGATGCCTTGTTTGAAGCAACGTCGAAACTCCCGAAGGCCGGCATCTCAAGGGTAAAGAAGATAATCCCCAAAACTACAAAGATGGCGATGCAGGCGGGCGTTTATATCGGCTACTTGGGCCTCGTCGAAAAACTTATTGGCGTGATGCAAAGAGAAGTTGGCGGACGGCCACTGGTAATTGCTACCGGCGGTCTTGCCCCTCTAATTTCCGGTGGCACGAAAGTAATAGACAAAAAAGAGCCCCATCTAACTTTAGAGGGACTCAAGATAATCTGGGAATTGAATCAATAAAAAAATTTAGGCCAGGCTCTTAAATAACTTTGCAATGACAGGATGAACGACTTTTCCACCTCTGATCTGAAGGCCTGCCTTTAATGAAGGATCTGCTGCCGTTGATGCGTCGACGCCACCCGTAGCCAATTTGTGAATGTAGGGAAGTGTGATCGAGGTCAAAGCTTCGGTCGAAGTTTGTGGCGCAAGCGCCGGCACGTTAGGCACGCAATAATGAATCACGCCGTATTTAATGAACGTCGGATGTTTTAATGTTGTGGGCCTTGCGGTTTCGACACAGCCGCCCTGGTCAATTGCCACATCTACCATCACAGAACCTGGTTCCATCGTTTGAAGCATCTTCTTTGTAACGACCTTCGGCGCCTTATCGCCGGCAACTAGTACCGCGCCAATTATCAGGTCCGATTTTTTTACCCATGCCCCGACATTGTCCGGAGTCGAGAGCTGAACCGTTGCCTTGCCTTTGAACCTCTCCTGTAATCTTTGGATCCTATCTTCTCTAACGTCTAAGATGACAACTTCGGAGCCAAGGCCTATCGCTACATCGGCAGCCGTCACTCCAACAACTCCGCCGCCAATTATCGTTGTAACACCTTTCTTCGTTCCCGTTACGCCGCCGAGCAGCAGCCCCTTGCCGGATGCGCCGGCGATGCCGCCTCGGTGTAAAAGCCTGGCTCCGATAAGAGTTGAAATTCTGCCCGCGACTTCGCTCATCGGCACAAGGATCGGCAGTTTGCCTTCGGCGTTCTCTACCGTTTCGTAACCAAACGCCACCATCTCTTTTTTGCAGAGAGCCCTTGCAAGTTGAGGTGCGCCGGCGAGATGAAGAAAAGTGAAAAGTATCAGGTTCGGCCGAAAGAAACGATATTCGGATGGCAGCGGTTCCTTAACCTTCACGACTATGTCGGCCATCTTCCATATCTTGATCGCCTGCGGAAGAATGGTTGCCCCTGCGTCGCGATAGACTCTATCGGCAAATCCGCTCGCCAGCCCCGCACCTTTTTCTATCAGTACCGTGTGGCCGTTTCGGATCAGTGATGAAACGCCGGCCGGGGTAATGGCAACACGCGTCTCGCTATCTTTAATTTCTCTTGGAACGCCAATGATCATATTATCCTCCTGAATGCCGGCGCTCTATAGCACTTCAAATAAAAAGCGCAAGAGGCTTATAAAAGCCACGTAAATATATCTAATAATTTCAACTGGTTATGGGAAGGGGTGATTTTGTGATGCCGTGCGTATATTATTTTTAGCAACTAATGTTAGGTTCCTGCCGATAAGACCACATAATGATGAAACGAACAATATTCTTAATAATCGGTGCGGCACTGTTCACCGCTTCCTGTAATGGCGGCGGCGGCGCTGTCGGTACGCAGCTTAATTTGAGCCCGACACAAACGGCGCTGTCTATCACCGATAAATCTCAACTCATAGGCGGCCCGATGGGCCAAGGGCAAATCGGCGACATCTTGCTTTCGAACAGCAAGATAAAGGCGATCATTCAGCAGCCTTCAAAGTTTGCGCAGGTTTGTCCGTTTGGCGGAGTTATTATAGATGCGGACCTAAATCGAGGCGACGGTGTGCCGGGCCAGGATAACTTTGGGAAGATGTGCCCGCTCGTTAATATCGAATGGACGGTAAATTATCACGATTTCCAAGTTGTGTCGGATGGTAAAGATGGCGGCGCGCAGATCTTAAAGGCAATAGGTACCATCGATGTCTTGGATTATCTCGACCTCGATTTTATCGCGCCCGTTGCAAAGGCGGAAACAGGACAGACGCTTTATTATTCTCCGCGTTTTGACGATGCAAATAATCCGTTCTCAACTTACGCAGAGATGCGCGGGATAAATACAGAGGTGGTTACGACCTACACGCTCGAGCCCGATTCAAACGTCATCAAGATGGAAACGACGTACGAGAATAACGGCGACACAGATGTTTCCATGCCAATAGGCCGTTTCGTGAACGGCAGCGGACAGGTGCAATTCCTAATACCGGGCCTTGGCTTTACGCCGCAGCCGACGGCGCAGATTACGGGCGATACGCCGGCCGTTATCTATGTTCCGTTCGACGGCGTAGATGTTTCGTACGGATATTTCTATGACGTTCGTCAGTTCGTGGCCGATGCATCTGCAACTGAAGTTAAAAGCGCGATCAAGGCAGAAACGATACTTGCTGGCGCGACGGGTATTAAAGCGGATGTTAAAAGGCGCATATCTACATCTCTAACATATTCAGGCGTTGCCGGAATCTTGCTTGGCGAGGAGTTCTTGAAGGTGATGCCGCTTGGCGGGCCTAAAGATATAAAGGTGTCATTTAAGATTCCAGCGCACGATAAAAAGGTCGTCACCGAATATTTTGCGGTGGGAAACGCCGACCCTGCATCCGTTTTCGACGCAGGACTTGCCGCGATAAAGATACCTACTCACAGGATATCCGGTAAGGTGGTAGATCCAAGCGGAGCGCCGGTTAAAGATGCGAACGTCGTCATCCAGAACGAAACGAATATGACGATAATAACCTATCACACTGGCGCCGACGGAACGTTTGCCGGAAATCTATCGAACGGTGAAGATGATTTTGCGAAGGCGTTTGGAACTGGAAAATATAAGATCTTCGTAGATAAAACCGGTTATCATAAATCTGGAACCAACGTGGCAGGTACATGTACGCCACCGACAGTTGATCTGACGGCCATTGATGTTAAAGGTGTTGTCTGCACACTTGGAGAATCGGCGACCGTGGAACTTAAAGGCGGAGTGACGGATGTCGATAGCGGAAAAAAAGTTCCGGCAAGGCTGACGATAGTTGGTTTCGACCCAAGTCCCGATTCCCACGCGGGTGCCGCATATGCAACGACGCACGGCGCAGGTAATTTCGAGGATACTTGGATATTTGAACGGCCGTGGGGCATTATCGATGTAAAATATGTGAACGTTAAAGGCGGCTTCGGGTTAGACGGAGAAACATCTTTCAAGCTTGAACCGGGCCATTACGCGTTCGTTTTTTCGCGCGGCCTTGAATATGGAATAGAGGTCAGGGAGGTTGACGTTGCAAGCGCTGCCACTACGGTCTTAGACAGCGTAAAGCTTAAGCGCGTGATAAAAACCCCCGGCTGGATCTCCGCCGATTTTCATCTTCATTCGATCATGTCGCCCGACGGCGCAATATTGACGGAGCGCAGGGCGCTGGCTGCCGTTGCGGAAGGAATGGACGTGCTTCATTCTTCCGACCACGATTGGTTGGTCGATTACGGTCCGATAGTTAAAAAGCTCGAAGACGAAGGGATCATTTCAACAGGGAGCGTTGCCACTATAGTTGGCGACGAGATAAGCCCGAACCACTACGGGCACATGCACGTCTTCCCGTTAGATTACGATGCGAGCAAGATCGATGGCGGGGCTCTTGACTGGACATATTCGCCGCTCGACAGGGTTGATCCATCTCCCGATTTCGTTATGTCGCCGCGCGATATTATAGATTATTATAAGTCTGGCAAGGGCGGCCCCGGTGAAAAGGTGTTGCAGGTCAACCATATTTCCGACCAGGCCACGTCGCTCCCAATCGTTTCTTCGTGGGTAACAACACCTCTTTATCAAGGAGTTGCTCCGTTATCCAGCTACGTCGAACCGTCTGCGCAGCGAATAGCACCTAAGATGGCGACGCCTGCGATACCTATTCCGTTCGGTTCCAGCGACCTTGTCATCGCCGACTTTACGGCGGTCGAGCTAACTATTGGCGGAGAACTTAGCACTAATCTTTTGCGTGAATCGGGGCTGCCGCAGTGGTTCAACCTTTTGAACTTGGGGATACAGGCGACCGCGACGAGCGATTCCGACAGCCATAGAGAAGTTGTCGATCAGCTTGGCATGCCGAGAAACTATATTGCGTCAGATATCGACCCAAAAGACGGCAAGGGTTCGTTCGATTCGTTCGATAGAGATGCATACGCGAAGGCGATAAACGAACATAAGATCGTTGTATCTGCCGGACCGTTCATTAGCGTTACCGCGAAGGGCGAAGATGGTTCCACCGCGGGAGTTGGCGGACTTGTGACTGGCAAGAAGGTAACGATCCATATCGACGTGAAGAGCCCATCATGGGCGTGGTTCGATACGATCGAGATATATGCTAACACCGAACCGATTCCTGCCGACGACGATGGAACTAGCACGTTCAAGGGAGTTGCAAGTGATCCGAAATCGTTCTTCGCCCCTTATCACGTCCCAAAATTTTATTATGAACCGCAACAGATATTCGCAACCTCCGACGGTTCGCTTAAAAATTGGAAGGACGAGAACGGTGTTATCACTGCAACACTAGACGTCCCGATGGAAGTAGAAGAGGACACTTGGGTCGTTGTGTTCGTCTATGGCAACAAGGGTTCCGCCGGATGGAAGTCGATGTTCCCGTTCATTACGAAATCGATCGCCGATCCGACCAAGATGCCAAAACCAAAAGATGGCTGGACGTTCGATTCACTCGTTAACGATTCCCATATGGTAACAAGCGCCTGGGGTTTCGCGAATCCCATATATATAGACGTGGACGGCGATACGAACGGCGATGGAAATCCTTTCGAGGCGAAATATATTAGGAGTGGTGTCTCGCCGTTGGCGAAGTAGGTTAAAGCTTTTCCATCATTATCTTTAAAATTTGCTGGTCGGTGCTGGTCATGCCGCGTTTGGCGATGTTTCCCATATTTGCGAGCGATGCGCTGCCGTTTTTACCGACGATGCCGTCCTGGAACGGAATGCCTATGCCGTTCACGGCAAGTGAAGCCGCGCGGAAGGCAGAATCGACCGCGGTCATCGTCTTTAGCGCACAGCCGATCTTTGCGCCGTCGCAGATCATGCCGGTGATATTGCCGACCATATTATTTATCGCGTAAGATATTTCTTTTGCGCCTCCGCCCTGCAGATAAACTATCGCGCAGGCAAGCCCTATGCCAGCCGCGTTCGAACATCCGCAGACCGCGGAAAGCGTACCAAGCTCCATCGTTGTCTTGGACGTGAATAACATCGCAAGCGCTAACGCCTCTTCGACCTTCTCTGGCGGAACCAGCCACTGTTTTTCCAGCATTAGTAGCGGTACGGCGCAGACGATTCCCTTGTTGCCGCTTCCTGCTATCGACATAACGGGATAATCTTCTCCCCACATGCGCGCGTAAACGCCGGCGCAGACAAGGCCTGAAATGCGAGTTAGAGAATCGGCCTCGCTCATCTTGAAAAATTCGTGCGGGAAGAGTTGCAGCCCATGCTCCGCGATCTTTAGGTTAAGTTCGGCGCCTTCGCGGATCATCTTTCTGTCTTTGGTGCTTATGTTTTTTGCCAGGCCCAAGACTTTTTCCGTTGAAAGGGAGTTCGCCCATTTTCTTGCCTCGAGTTGACGGCAGGATACGTCCTTTTTCTTGTTCCGGAACACGACCTTTTTGCCGTGACTGATAAGCGTTACGTTCGTATGCGTTCCTTCTATTACGCATCTGCCGCTGTTCTTGCCGCTAAAGACCGATACGTCAATAAAGAGATCGGTCTTCTTTTTGTCTATGTCGATCTTGATCTTTTCTTTTTTGACGAGCTGTTCGGAATCTTTTAAGATCGGAATGTCTATTCCATTAAAACATTGCAGCCCAGCCTCTTTGTTCTTTAGGTGAGCGCCTATCGCCACCGCCCATTTAATGCCGGACATATGCCCGCTGTGCGGGATGCCGACCGCGTAGCAATTTTTATATATTCTTGGATCGACCTTAAGCGTTACCCTCTCCGGCTTTTGCCCGAGCTGTTCCGCGGCAAGTAGCGCCGCATATGCGATCGATGCAGGTTCCGTGCAGCCAAGCGCTGGCACCCATTCGTTCTTTAAATATTCTGTGAAGTTCATAATGCAGCCAGTTTAGCATTCCAAGAGGGCGTAGGCAATGATATATGCGCAAAAGCAGTTGCGATGGGCTGATTAAAAGTGTATCAATATCTGCATATGAAAAGATTATTTTTCTGCCTTTTAACTATTTTATTGTTCCAAGGTGTGGCCTTTGCGGCAAATTATGATCCAGCGATAAAATGGCGGACCATAACTACCGACCACTTCAACGTTCATTTCAACGAAAAACAGGAATCGCAAGCCGCCAAGGCGGCCCAGTATCTGGAAGAGGCCTACGCCAAACTCACGCCGATACTGCATTGGAAACCGTGGGGGCGAACGGAGGTCGTCGTCACCGACAACAACGACAGTCCTAACGGCATGAGCAGTACGCTTCCTTATAACTGGTCGCTGCTGCGCCTAACTTCGCCCGATCCAGACAGCGTGTTATCGGATTACGACAACTGGCTTCGAACTCTCGTCTTCCACGAATACACGCACATCTTGCACCTCGACCAATACGGTGGCGCGGTAACGATTCCCCGCATTATTTTGGGCAAGACGGTTTCGCCGAACGGTACCGTGCCAGGCTTCATCCGCGAAGGGATAGCGACCTATATCGAAACGGAGGAGACCACCGGTGGAAGGGGCCGCGCGGCATATGCGAACATGATGCTGCGCACGGCGATTCTTAACAATAAGTTTCCGCATATAGATGAAGCGGACGGGTTGCAGTGGAAATGGCCTTCGTACGAAAGCATGTATATCTACGGCGTGAAGTTCCTTCGCTGGATCAAAGAAAATTATGGCGAAGAGAAGATAATGGAGTTCAATAACGAAATGTCGAAGAGCTTTATGCTCTACGCCGTTAACCATCAGGCGCGCCACGTCTTCACCGATATTCAGTTCGAACAGAAAAAGGTCCAGAACCATTACGAGCACGTGAAAAAAGAGGGAACGCCGAGGAGCAAGACCTTCTATGACCTTTGGAACGCCTGGAAGAAGGAACTGGAAGTGAAGTATGCCGAGGATAAGGCGAAGATCGAGGCCGAAGGATTAACGGAATTTAAAGTTGTTGCGGATAAGGAAACGGTTCTTTCAAATCCCGTGATTTCTCCCGACGGCAAATACCTTGCCTATTTAAGAGAGAGCGTGAAACAGGCGGACGAGATCCATCTTGTCGATCTTGAAAGCGGCAAAGATAAGGTGATCCAGAAGCGACAGATGGCTACCGACATTGTATTCAGCTCCGACAGTAAAAAATTGGCGTTCTCGAGGCCCGATCTTTACAAACATTACGATTTCATCAGCGATATTTTCGTTTATAATATAGAGAAGAAAAAACTTTCGCGCATGACAAAAGGCGAACGTGCAAGCAATCCGTCGTATTCTCCCGATGGCAAGAAGGTTGTCTTTGTAAAACAGGATGCGGGCCGCAGCTGGCTGGTCCTTTACGATATTGCATCGAAGAAGATGGCCGACCTGAAGGTCAATGTGGCGAAAAGCGCCGATGCCGATTTTAGCCAGTTTTCGCAGCCGGAATATTCTCCAGACGGAAAATGGATGGTCTTTTCTTCCTGGCGCGTAATGAAGAAAGAAACGCCCACCCATTATGAAACGGGAAGATGGGATATCTATCTAGGTCAGTTATCCAAGGAAGGCGACGAGCTGGTAAAGATCTATAACGTTACAAACGACGACGCCATAGATTCGCGTCCGAATTGGAGCCATGACGGCAAGAATATTATTTACGCCTCCGATAGAAGCGGCGTGAACAATATCTATAAGATAGCGCTCTCCGATGTGTTGAAGAAAAAGCTGAACGTAAAGAAAATAACGAACGTCTTAACGGGCGTTTATGAGCCGATCTTTTCGCCGGACGACAAAGAACTCTACGTTCAATATTACAACGGCGATGGTTTCGATATTAGAAAGACGGACGTTGCTGTCATCCCCGCCAAATCTGGTTCCGCCAAATTACCGACAGACGCGCGCGTGCGCATAGGCCACGCAGGCGGAAATAGCGGAACGTTCTCTCTTTTGCCGGAGGCGAAGGGTCTTGGTGGCGGAGGTTCAGGTGATGGGGACGATGGCGTTGCGTTCACGGCACCCGCCAGTAAAAAATACAGCCCCTTCGGTAAATCGCTATTTTTGCCGCGGTTCATAATACCTTCTATTGCAACGCTCGATAACGCCGTTCTTTTTTCGGCGTTCACCGGCGGCGCCGATCCTCTCTATCGTCATACCTGGCTCGGCGGCGTGAACTATCGGACCGACCTGACAGATTATATTGGCTATTTCTTTAATTACTCTTACAACCGTTTTAAGCCGGTATTTTCTGCGGGCATTAACGAATACGCCGTTAACTTTGGCAACATCACGTTCATTCATACAGATGGAACGCTCAACACGGTTCATCTTTACGAAGGGCGCCGGCGCCTTTACGGCGGTGTTAGTTATCCACTTACCGATCGCCAGTCGGTTGGCGCGCAATATTTTTTCGAACACAGAAGAAGCGTACACCAGATACAACAAGACGAAGCTTCGGCGCTGAACCTGCGTAATTTTGCCGGCGTTAGCCTTTCGTACGGTTACGGAAAGACCTATGCGTATCCAGCTTCGATAAGCAGGGAACATGGCCGAATACTTCAGATGAACTTTACCATGACCGACAGGGCTCTTGGCGCCAGCTATGGGAACGAACAGAAGATATATGCGGGCGATTATAGGGAATATATCGACCTGCCGTGGGCACGGCATGTGCTAGCTCTTCGCACTGCCGGCGGTATGACGTGGGGCGATAACCTCGTACAAGGTACGTTTACATTGGGCGGCGCGATGGGAGAAGGAACGTTCGGCGGCGGCAACAGCCTTTATTATTTCCCGTTGCGCGGGCTACCGGTCGCATCTCTTTCCAGAAACCGTGCAATGCTTATGAGCGGCGAATATCGGATCCCGCTCTTTTCTCCGCAGCGAGGTTTCGGGACGCTTCCGTTCTTCATCGAAAATTTTCACTTCGCACCGTTCGTAGATTTTGGCAACGCATGGAACGCGGACCAGAACACCGGCAGCTATTTCTTCAACTACTGGCTCTTAAGCACGGGCGCAGAATTGAGAGGCGATTTTGTGATAGGCCATGGCCTGCCTTTTTCCGGCCGGCTTGGTTACGGTATCGTTGTGAAAAATCGCGGAAGGCTTGGCGATATAAGGGATCCGCTGCTTAACACGCCGGCAAAGAACGGCATGCTTGTCCTACAACTTGGCACATCGTTTTAGCGCGGCATAGACGATGAAAGGCGTTATTAGTCCGCCCGCCACATCCAAAACATAATGCTGTTTGACGAGAACGACCGAAACCGCGATGAAAAGCGTGAACGCTGCAAGTATATATCCCCATTTACGTTTGTAGTTCCAAAGTAGGATCGTGCCCGTCATTGGATATGCCACATGCAGTGATGGGAAACAGTTCACCGGATAATCTATCAGATAATAATAACGAGTAACCACCGCCATTATGCCGTCGTGGTCGGAAATGTTCGGGCGAACGATGTGTACGGGAAACATTAGGAAGATGATAAAGTGAAAGGTCGATATCAGGATAAAGAAGACCATTGCCTTTTTAAAGACCAGGTAGTCGTCTATTACGGCAAACACCAGAAATAACGCGATATAGACCGATGTGTAGCCGGTTATAAAGAACGGCATGAATGGAATTTGGTTCTCAAATGCAAAGCTCACATCATAATAATGCGCCCTTGCCATATTGATGTGGCCGCAAAAAAAGTAGCCGGCAGCAAAATAGGCGACCGTTAGGAGGAATATGATCCATTTTCTTTTGTGCTGTTCTGGGGTCATAGATTTTGGAATTCGACTTCTAACCGTTTAGTTTTATTATTGTCAAGAGCCAAGCTACCTGCTAGGTAGCCCGAAGGAGAAAAAATATATGAACAAAGAATCTGTACAGAAGGTGTTGGACGAAAAGGTGCGCCCGCGTCTTGCAATGGACGGCGGCGACATTCAGCTCATCGACGTTAAGGGAAATAAGGTATATGTTAAGTTGCAGGGCGCCTGCGGTTGCTGCCCCGGCGCGCAGATGACCTTAAAGATGGGCGTTGAAAGAATCTTAAAGGCAGAATTTCCAGAGTTGGAAGAAGTTATACCTGCTTAAATAAAAAATATGGCCGAAATCGAATTGGTGAATGCGAAAGAAGGCGCCGATTTTAACGACGAGAACACTATTAAGTGTCTGGACCAGGGGTTCGTTCGCCTGGTCGATGTTATGGGCGACGATGGAAGTGTCGTTCAGGCGGCGCGCGTTTCTTACGGCAAGGGGACGAAGAACGTGCGCCAAGACAAGGGGCTCATTAATTATTTAATGAAGCACGAACATAACTCGCCGTTCGAAATGGTCGAGTTCAAGTTCCATTGTAAAATGCCGATATTCGTGGCGCGCCAGTGGATCCGCCATCGCACAGCTAGTGTGAACGAAATAAGCGGCCGCTATTCTATAATGGAAGATACCGTTTGGCGCCCTTTGGCTAACGATCTTCGCCAGCAGGCAAAGATAAACAGGCAGGGTTCCATTGAAGAACCTATCCCAGAACCAAAGAATTCCGAAGTGCTTAACCAGTACAATAAGGACATTGAAGATATCTTTAGGCATTACCACGAATACGTAGATAAGGGCGTTGCGCGTGAAATTGCCCGCGTGAATCTTCCGCTTTCGACCTATACCGAATGGTATTGGAAGATGGATATGCATAATCTGCTTCATTTCCTGTGGCTGCGCCTCGATCAACACGCGCAAAAAGAGATCCGCATCTATGCAGAGGCAATTGCGGAATTCGTGAAGAAAAAATGCCCATTCACATGGGAAGCGTTCGAAGAACACCGCTTGCATGCTTCAAGGTTCTCTCATTCTGAACTTGAGGCGGTGAAGAATGTGGTCCTAAAAAACAATCTGCTAGATAAGATATTAGCCGAACGAAAAGAGATCCTTATAAGGTCCGGTGCCTCCGAACAATTAGCCGAAGTCGAACTTGCAGAGCTCAAAGCAAAGCTTACCGGGCAGAAGATTGAGTAAAATGCTAGCGCTTACTTCAAAATTTGGATCTGGCAGAGGTTGTTCACGCAAAGGTATTGTGGTTTGTTCTTAAAAGAAGAACAGTTAGGAATGCCGCAATCTTTTGATTTGAATTCTGCAGAATTCACACAATATTTATCATATGCTTCGTTTCGTGCCGAAGATGTAGTGGTATTAGCCGGTATTCCAATACATGCCGCAGGACATTCGCATTCTTTTTCATCAGATGGCGCGTTTTGATAATATGTTTCAGTGCAATCCGAATTGGCGGAACAACTGCCTAAGGCTTCACTTATAGACGCTCGAATAAATTTGTTGCTGTCGGTTATTTCCTGATATTGGTCGGTAATGTTCGTAACGATCGGATTCGAGCCTGTTCCTTGTTGGCCACTGCAGGCGATGAATATCAGTGAATATAGCGCCAAAAATAACACCAATACATTCAGTTTTCTCACAGTCCCTCCTTTTTTCTGTCTCACTACTTTACGAACATCCCATCGAATTGCCGCAATTTACACATTTGTAGCAGGCGCCGTTTCTAACGGTCACGTGCCCACACTGGTCACAGAACGGGGCGTCGCCCATCATGCCGGATAGGTGTTCGCTAACTCCAGTCATTGCGGAAAGCCCGGTGCTTGCAGAGGCAGAAGCTGTCTGCGAAACAGATTTTGTTACAGCGAACCCATCCATTGTGCGAGTTTCAGCCGGTGCTGGTTTCGTGGCGGCGATGCTTATCACCGCAGCTCCAGATGGAGTTGCAACCGCTTTAAGTGTGGCAGAAGCCTTTGCTTCAGGTGCCACTGAGTCCGTCTTTACTTTGTGTGGTGCCGGTGTCTGTTCCTTTGGCTGCTCTTTGTTCTTAGCCGTTTGTCTTACCTTCTGGGCAAGGTCGTCTTCAGATGGTTTTACCTGTACGAAATCGGTGCGGCCCTTATATTCCATGCCGAGAAGCCGGAAAACAAAGTCGACGATAGAGGTCGACATTTTGATGTTTGGATGATCGCAAACGCCTTGAGGTTCAAATCGCGTGAACGTAAAGCAATCGATGTATTCTTCCAGCGGCACGCCGTATTGCAAACCAAGAGAGACGGCGATGGCAAAACAGTTCATGATACTTCTAAATGCCGCGCCTTCTTTGTGCATGTCGATGAATATCTCGCCGAGTCCGCCGTCTTCATACTCGCCGGTCCGCAGATAAATCTTCTGTCCGCCAATGCGCGCCTCTTGTGTGAATCCGGAGCGCTTCTTGGGTAAGCGCCTTCTGCGAAGAATAGGTTGTGTGTTACTGGCAGTAGTTGCAGCCAAACTCGTTGTCGATTCCGTTTGGCTCTTCTGTTTTTTTTTCTCTGCAGCGGCCATTAGAGGCTGTGCATGTTTGCTGCCGTCGCGGTAAATTGCGACCGCCTTAAGGCCCAAGCGCCAAGATTCGGTGTAAAGCTTTTCTATTTCATCTACTGTCGTTTCGTTCGACACATTGATCGTCTTTGAAATGGCGCCGCTTATGAACTTCTGCGCAGCAGCCAGCATCTTGATGTGCGACATCGGCTGCAAGAAACGCTTGCCGTATTTTCCGTTCTTATTTGCGCAATCGAAAATACTTAAATGCTCTTCTTTTAAATGAGGCGCGCCTTCTATCGTCATCTGTCCGCAAACGTGAATGTTCGCCTCTTCTATCTGCGAATCGATAAAGCCAAGCGCCTTCAGCAGGTTAAATCCCGGGACGCTATATTGTTCTTTGGTGAAACCGAACCTGCGCATTGCCTCTTCGCCCAAAAGCGTTGGGTTAAACGCGAACGTGATGTCCATGCAGCCAGGAAGAGCCGTTTCTATCTTCTTTATATCTTCGGCGGTGAATCCCTTTGCCATAAGTGACGCGGAGTTTATCTGTGGCGACTTCTCTAAATTCGACGTTCCCTTAATATATGCTTCGATCTCTTCCACCTGATTCGGTGTATAGCCAAGTTTCCGAAGCGCCATCTTAAGCGACTGGTTGATGATCTTGAAATATCCACCGCCAGCAAGTTTTTTGAATTTAACGAGCGCGTATTCCGGTTCGATGCCTGTCGTATCGCAATCCATGAGCAGGCCGATCGTTCCAGTTGGTGCGAGCACGGTTACCTGCGAGTTCCTGTAACCGTAACGCGAACCTTCTGCCAGCGCCTCGTCCCATGTTTCTTGCGCCGCCTTGAAAAGATACGAAGGCGCTGGTTCTGTTATTTGATAAGCTGCTTCGCGATGCATCTTTATAACATCGAGCATCGATTCGCGGTTCTTGGCATATTCATCGAACGCGCCTTTACTTGCAGCAATTTCAGCCGACGTCTTGTATGCGGCGCCGGTCATGACCGCCGTGATGGCCGAACACAGGCTACGCGCCTCTTCGGAATCGTAACCGTGGCCGTTTACCATCTGAAGCGTTCCCATGTTGGCAAAGCCAAGGCCCAGCGGCCTAAACTTATGGCTGTTTGATGCGATCTGCTCCGTTGGAAAGCTGGAGAAATCGACTAAGATCTCTTGCGCGGTTATGAAGACCTTGCATGCGTGCTTGAACGCCTCGACATTAAATATGCCCGTTTCAGAATCGTAGAACTTCATCAAATTGATGCTCGCAAGATTGCAAGCGCTATCGTCTAGAAATGCGAATTCGGAGCATGGGTTGGTTGCATTGATGCGGCCGCTTGCCTTGCATGTGTGCCACTTGTTGAATGTCGTGTCGAATTGTAGCCCTGGGTCTGCGCAGCTCCACGTCGCTTGCGCTATTTCGTGCATAAGGTCGCGGGCGCGGTACGTGTCGCAGATCTCGCCCGTTGTGCGAAATTTCGTGTGCCACACTTCGTTATTTAAGTACGAGTACATGAATTCGTCCGATACGCGGACCGAGTTGTTGGAGTTTTGGCCCGAAACCGTTTTGTACGCCTCGCCGTTGAAATCGGCCGAGTAGCCTTCGGCTATAAGCGCTGCGACCTTTTTTTCTTCCTTCGATTTCCATCTGATAAAATCGATTATTTCCGGATGATCGACGTCTAGGCAGACCATCTTTGCGGCGCGCCTTGTTGTGCCGCCGGATTTCGTTGCGCCTGCGCCTCTATCTAGAACTTCCAGGAAGCTCATAAGGCCCGAACTTGTGCCGCCGCCGGAAAGTTTTTCCTGTCGTCCGCGAAGCTTGGAAAAGTTGCTGCCGGTGCCGCTGCCGAACTTGAAAAGCTTTGCTTCGTTCTTTGCCAGCTCGAATATGCTCATTAGGTCGTCATCGACCGACTGGATGAAGCATGCAGACGCCTGCGGATGAGAATAAGAATCTTCAGTTACCACGACCGCCTTCTTTTCGTTGTTGTAGTAGTAGTTCCCACCACTTCCTTTTATTCCGTAATGATGAAAGAGCCCGCAGTTGAACCAAACGGGCGAATTGAACGCGCCATATTGGTTTACGAGCATGAAAGAAAGTTCGGCTTCGAAATTATCTGCAGATTCCTTGCTATCGAAATAACCGGTGAGCTGGTCGCCGGCCATTCTTATCGTGTTGGCGATACGGTAAACCACCTGACGCACGCTTGTTTCCTGTCCAACTCCCGGCACTCCGCGTTTTCTGAAATATTTAGAGACGACGATGTCGGTTGCAAGCTGCGACCATTCTACAGGGACCTCGACGTTGTCCATTTTAAAGACAACACTGCCATCTGGATTCGTGATGACCGATGTGCGCTTTGTATATTTAACCTCGTCGAGCGGCTTGGAGAATGGGTGTGTGAATTTTCTTTCTACATTGAGTCCCTTCGAAACCTCGTGGATCGCCGGATCGGTTTTAAGATTTTTTTGTGGGGAAGTTTTTTGCCTCGCTTGAGATGGTTTCACCGACATGTTGATCTCCGTATAATGTTCGTAGTGGAATTTGTGTGTCAAGAAATCGTCAAACGTCAAATCACCGACACCCCACATCCACAACATATTGTTGTATTCTTTCGTGATAACACCATATATTGTGGTGTCAAGGGGAAGTTTATAGTTTATGGATGATAGTTTATAGTTTGGCAGATATGCACAGGATTTTCACCGTCAAACGCCAACTATAAACCACCCTCGATATTGGACTTGCTTTTTGTGCGCGCCGCAATATAGCCTCTTGAAAAATTTAATTTTTTGGCCAGAAAATATGATCGAAGAACAAACAAAAAATACGAGCGAAAATGGCGTTTATTCACACCTCATGATCCACTACGGTGAGCTCTCGCTTAAGTGTGGAAATAGGAAATGGTTTGAAGAAAAGTTGATAAAGGGCCTGCGAGCAAGCCTGCGCGGATACAACATCGCCTCTGTTGAAAAGCTGCAAGGGCGCGTAGATGTTACGCTTGTTGGCTTGTATGACATGGAGGCCTTGAAATACAAGGTATCGCGGGTGTTTGGCGTTGCAGCTTATGCCGTCGCTGTTTGTGCGGGGGTAAGCCTGGAAAGTATAGAGAAGACAGTGCTTGCAGGGCTAGCAGGGCGGCAAATCGATACGTATGCGGTGCGGGCAAGGAGGGTGGATAAAAAGCTGCCCTATTCATCCTTTGACGCTAATATAGCGATAGGCGCTGCAATTGCAAAAAAATTTCCGGGCGCAAAGGTGAATTTGGACGATCCGCAAACGACCGTTCACATAGATATTCTGAAAGATCGTTCCTACACATATATAGATAAGTTTGTAGGTGCTGGCGGTTTGCCAACTGGAACGGCAGGCCGCGTTGCCTGCATGATATCTGGCGGCATAGATTCGCCGGTCGCTGCATGGAGAATGATGCGAAGAGGCTGTGTGGTCGATTTTATCCATTTTCATAGCGCGCCATTTACCGATGCGGCATCTATCGAAAAGGTCGAAGAGATAGTGGAAAAATTAAACGAATGGCAATGCGGCGCTGGAAAAATCGTTAAGGTGCCGCTTGGAAATATTCAGCGAAAAATAGTTACGGCAACGCATGAAAAATATCGCGTGATACTTTACAGGCGCTTTATGATGAGGCTGGCGGAAAGGATAGCCGAAGGGCTTCATGCAGAGGCGCTTGTGACCGGTGAGGCGCTGGGCCAAGTCGCGTCTCAAACGCTTTCCAATATGAACACGGTGGCATCGGCAATAAAAATGGCGCCGCTTCGGCCTCTCGTTGGAATGGACAAACAGGAGATCGTCGATCTTGCGATAAAGATAGGCACCTACGATGTTTCGATTATCCCTCATCAAGATTGCTGCCAATTCTTGGAGCCGCGGCATCCTGTAACACATACGACGATAGAAGAGTTGATGAAAGTCGAAGAATCGTTGAATATTGAAGAGTTAGTGAAAGAAGGGTTGACGCAAATTGAGCGGAACGATATAGAGGTTTCTTCATGAGCGAAAATTTCAAGCAACCGGCGGAGAGAAACGACCGCGTCCTGGGCGATGAATGGCTCGAATGGCAGGGCGATGGCGGTAAGTCCGTCGAAACTGGCAAAGGCCTGTTCTTAGGCTTTTCGCTGGCGGTGCTTTTAGTTATCGATGCCACGCTTTTCCTTCTTTATTATCTCGTACTGCCAAGAATTCACCA
The DNA here is from genome assembly GCA_903868375.1 of uncultured delta proteobacterium. Taxonomy (GTDB): domain Bacteria; phylum UBA10199; class UBA10199; family 1-14-0-20-49-13; genus CAIPVD01. The sequence continues at coordinate 2,563 of CAIPVD010000223.1, read as the reverse complement.
GTTCCACGCGGTGATACCGTCGCTGGTTTTATGGGCGATGATAATCTGGACGGTTTCGAGCTCGATCTTTTGGGTTCAGCTTGTGCTGACCGTCTATTCCGGCAAGAATTATTTCTTTTTAAAGAAACAGATCTTCTTCGTCTTCGATCTCGTATTTCAACGGGTTTTCCGGCTCGCAAAGCTGCTTCGGATATCCAGGGACAAGATGGGCCATTCGTTCGTTCTTGTTTCAAATGCGGTGGTAAGGGCGATTGATAGGGCGCCAAAGGAGAATAAGAAGCTCCTGATATTGCTTCCACGCTGTCTTACAAAAGAGGTGCTGCAGGATATTTATAAGTTGAAGGATCGTTTTCCAATTGAAGTGTTCACGGTCTCCGGTGGCGAGCTTGCTCGCAAGAAGGTGAAAGAGACAAAGCCGACCGCGATTATTGGTGTTGCCTGCGAGCGCGATCTGGTGAGCGGGATAAGGGATGTTGCTAATAAGATATCGGTTATAGGAATTCCTAACCAGCGCCCGAATGGCCCATGTAAAGATACCGTGGTAGATATTGCGGAGATAACGCGGGCGGTGGAATTTTATTTTAGGTGAATATGAAGAATAGAACGTTCCTATGTTCCTGGGTTCCTGTGTTGCTGTGCGGGATGCTGCTGTGTTCGTGCGGTATGCGTAAGGCGGCGACCGCGGTGACTGCGGATATCTCCCACAAGGGGATGATAGAGCTTGAATCGGAAGAAGACGTATTTGTTGCAAGAGCAGATATGCTGCCTCTTATAAAGATAATGGAAGTCCTTCACGATGGCGATGCCCACAACAAAAAATTCTTAAGCCTGCTTACCAAGGCAACCGGAAGCTATGCGTTTGGGTTTGCCGAGCTCGAGGCGATGAGATCATCTGCGACACAAGCTGAATGGAGCGCCCGCGCGAAAAGATTTTATCTTAAAGGGATGAACTACGGTTTCGGTGCGCTATCTAAAAAGAAGCCACTGAATGAAATAACGAACGCCGAATTTGAAAAACTCATCAAAAATACGGGCAAGAAAGATGCCGAAATCGTATTTTGGACGGCGTTCAACTGGGGTTCGTATATTAATATGAGCCGCGACGATATATCTGTCGCCGCCGATCTGCCGCGTGTCCAGCAGATGGTCGATCGGGTTGTTGCCGTAAACCCAGATTACATGTGCGGAATTGCTTATGCGTTCAAAGGCGCGCTCCTTGCCGGAAATCCGCTGATAACCGGCGCAAAACCCGAAGTTGCGCGGCCCGAGTTTGAAAAGGCCATGAGCATGTGCGATGGAAATTTCCTGTTTTCAAAAGTTCTTTATGCCGAATGGTTCTTGAAGGCGGTGAACGATAACGTTGGATTTAAGAAGGCGCTGGAAGATGTTATATCCGCCGATTCGACAAAGCTTCCAAAATATCGCTTAACTAACGAACTGGCAAAGGAACGCGCGAAGCTTCTGCTTGCCAAAACCAAATAAAAAGGAAAACGTCCGATGAAGAAACTATTTATATTTATTTTTTGCATGATGATGTCGGCCTCGCTTTTTGCCGCCGAGATAAAACTTGCGATCGTTGCCCCCGAAGGCTCGACGTGGACGAATATCTTGAAAGAATGGAACACAGCGTTGCAGGCGAAAACGCAGGGCCGATTGAAGTTGACGCTTTATACCGGCGGCGTTGCGGGCGATGAAAAGGATGTTATCCGTAAGATAAACGTCGGCCAGCTTCATGCCGGCGCATTTACGGGCGTAGGTTTAGGCGCGATCTATCCGTCTGTTAGGATCTTCGAGCTGCCGCTTCTATTTAAGAGTTACGACGAGGTTGATTACGTGACCTCCAAGTTGCAAAAGAAAATGGAAGATGGCTTTGCGCAGAAGGGTTACGTGCTACTTGGCTGGGCCGAGGCAGGCTTTGTGAACATTTTCTCCAACACGCCTATCAGATCGCAAAAGGATATGCAGGGAGTTAAGATGTGGGCGTGGGAAGGAGATCCTTTAGTCAAGGCAATGCTAGATGAGTTCAAGATCGTGCCGGTGCCTCTATCGCTCGTCGATGTCATGACGGCGCTGCAAACTAATATGATAAGCGCGGTCTATGCGCCGCCGCTTGGCGCCATTGCAATGCAGTGGCATTCGAAGACGAAATATGTGACCGACTTGAAACTTGCCGATTCGACCGGCGCGCTCCTTATGAGTAAGCGCGAGTTCGACAGAATAGCGCCCGCAGATCAAAAGATATTGTTAGATACCGCTCGCGAATATTCGAAGAAGCTTGTTCAGACAACGCGTGCAGATAATGCGAAGGCTATCGCCACGATCAAAAAACAGGGGCTTCAATTCGTAACCGTTGACCCAAAGGAAGAAGAAAACCTCCGCGCAATTAGCGCAAAGGTCTGGGATAAGCTTAGCGGCCAGCTATATCCGCCCGAACTGCTCGCAGAGGTGAAAAAAGATCTGGAAGAATACCGCGCCAAGAAGAAATAGCAATCTTTAATCCGTAGTATTTAAAAAACGATAAACCCGATTAAGATATAAGGATCTAAGATAACTTCGATAGCAT
>CAIPVD010000222.1 GCA_903868375.1 uncultured delta proteobacterium | reverse complement strand
GCACCTTCTTTAGCGCGCTCTTCATCGTGCGGCCGGATATCTGTTTAGAAACGGCGGAGAGTATCGTGTCCATGCTAACGCCGGCCTTGAAAAGCGTGTAGAACTGCCGCGTGAATATCATTAGTTCTTCGTTCGTTACCTTCGCGAACCTGTCCATGATCGAATCGAGGTCGAGGCTGTTCTTTTTGAAAGGCCTGACCGAAATGGGTATCATTCCCTGCTGAAAAAGGCTCTCCTGAACCTCTGCAATGGTTTCGCCTTCTACCTGGCCTTGCACCAGTGCGCCTTTGCTGTCTCTTACTTTGTATTCGAATATAGGCATTTTGATTATTCTTCTTGCGTGACTCTTATCACTTCTTCAAGAGATGTAACACCACTCAAGGCCTTCACGACGCCTTCTTCACGAATATCGCGCACGCCTTGAGAACGGACCTCCCTGCGCAATTCTTCTTCCGAAGTTTTTTCCGCCACCATCTGGCGCAGTTTTTCGTTGAACATCATAAGTTCGAAAATGCCTATGCGCCCTTTATATCCGCTCATCCTGCACGCCTTGCAACCGGCGCCGCGATATAGTTTGAGCGGTTTATCTTTCGCAGCCGTAAACCCGACCTTTTCCAGATATTCTATGTGGCTTTGCGAAATCGGAACCTCTACCTTGCATTGAGAACAGATCTTTCTGACAAGGCGCTGCGAAAGGACACCCAAAAGCGCCGACGAGATAAGGAACGGTTCGACGCCAAGATCGGCTAGCCTTGCAACTGCGCCGATCGCGGTATTCGTATGAAGCGTTGAAAAGACCATGTGGCCCGTCATGGCGGAACGAAGCGCGATATCTGCGGTTTCCCTGTCGCGAATTTCGCCGACCATTATAACGTCGGGGTCCTGGCGAAGTATCGAACGAAGTGCCGAAGCGAAAGTAAGTCCCGCCTTAATATTTACCTGCGCCTGTGCAACGCCTTCGATCTCGTTTTCTATAGGGTCTTCGATGGAGATAATGTTCTTCTCCTGCGAATTGATTTTTTGCAGCGCTGCATAGAGCGTCGTTGTCTTTCCGGAACCGGTAGGCCCCGTCACAAGGAAGATTCCGTGAGGCTTTGATATTATCTCCGCAAATTTTTCTCTGTCCTGTTCGGAAAAGCCCAAATCTTCTAACCCGATTACGCCTTCCTTTGCGAGCAAACGGATAACGACCTTTTCTCCGTACATTGTCGGGTACGTTGAAAGACGCAGATCCAGCCTGTTGCCCAAGAATTTTAAGTTAACGCGCCCATCTTGCGGAACGCGGCGCTCTGCGATATCCATTCCGCCAAGAATTTTAAGCCGAGATACGACCGGCAAGAGCATTTTTTTGGAAAGGATTATTCTCTCTTCAAGTAACCCATCTACTCTGTACCGAACGCGAACGCCGTCCTGCCTGGGTTCGATGTGAATGTCGCTTGCGTGTTCGTTGTACGCCTTAACGATTATACCGTTGACGATGCTGACTATCCTGCTCCCAGAAGCCAGCTCCTCCAGCTTTTCCGAGGCGTCCATTTCGCTACCGAAAGCGTAATCGACGATCTCGATCGATTCTTCTACCGCAATTGCGCTCCCTTGCTTGTGATAATGAAGGTTCACCGCCGCATCGATCTCTTCTTTGGAAGTAAATCGCGGTTCAAGGTCGCTCTTCACCTGCGATTTTATTTCGTCTAGCGCAAAGAGGTCCAGCGGATCGGCCATCGCTATAACGATCGCCTCCTTGTTCCGAACCAGCGGCATGAAATGGTATTTTTGAACGAGATTTAAGGGGACGACCTTCACCACCGTAGGGTCGATCGTGATATCGGCAAGAGATATGAACGGAACCTTTAGCGTATCGGCGACGAACTTAAGAAGCTGCTCTTCGCTCACGAAACCTTTTTTTATCAGTATATGCCCAAGATCGCCGCCCATGCTTTTTTGGGTAACCTGCGCAATGGCAAGCTGATCGCTTGTGACAAGCCCCGCCTTTACAAGCTCTTCCGGGAGATTGTCCAAAATATTGAAATTAACGCCTCGTTCGACCATATGTGTACATCATCATACAGTAACTGCTTAAACAAATTCAAGTTTATTTGCTGCAAGTGTTACTTTGCGGTTACGTTAATGATATCTCCAGCGCTGATAATACCTGCATTCACTACCTTCGCGAATATTCCTTCTTCCGGCATTACGCATCTTCCGTGCGTTTTGTAGATATCGCACCTGTCGTGACAGACCTTGCCATGTTCGGTTATTTCTATCTCCGCATTGCTTCCGAGTTTCAAGCGAGTTCCAATGGGCAATGCCAGGAGATTCACGCCTTCCGTGGTGATGTTTTCCGCAAAGCTGCCAGGTGGAATATCGGCGCTCATCTTTCTGATGCTTTCAATTGCAAGCAGGCTGACCTGGCGAACAGATCCCGCATGCGCATCGCCTTCGATCCCGGCACTGGCGATTAATTTTGCGGATCTGATCGGCGACTTTTTCACGCCTTTCTTACTGCTTATGTTGATCGATAAAATTGTGGCTGTCATAAAATCATATCAAAT
>CAIPVD010000221.1 GCA_903868375.1 uncultured delta proteobacterium | reverse complement strand
TTGAACTACGGGTGGAAATTCATCCTTGGAACGCAAACCTTTAAAGAAAGACATTGCACCTTGTGCTTGTACTGTCGGGACAGGTGCGAGAGTTCCATTTTCATATGTCTGAACAAATGACCAATCAGCGAACCGCGCCGGCGTTTCGCTAACCGTAGGCGATGGAATAAATCCAGTGCCTACTGGTATTCCCATCGGCACCCCAAGCGAAACACCGTTCGCCACAAAATTGTACGAACCCATTGGAATCACATTATTTGTTACTGCCATAAACACCTCTTTTGTTATGCGCCATGTCTATATAATTATTCGACTTTTGGCAAGCTTTTTCAGACGCTTACGAGTGCATCGCTTATACCCAAATATTCCTTGATGCCGACAAGCGGTTCTAGTGTAAGTTCATTGTCGTTCACCCAAACAAACGCAACATTTCCTTTTCTTTCGGCAAAAGTTTTAAGTTGCTCTGCCCTCTTCAAAATAGAAAGAAGCCGTTCATCATCCCGGAGTTCACCCGCCGCGAACATTTCGCACGCGTACTTTTCCAATATTTCCGCTAACTCGCCTACAACTCCTTCATTGATACGAATTCCGCGATGATCAGCATAACGAATTACTGCGTTATGATAGAGATCGTGCGCGGCTCTTTTATAAGCCCACGCTGCATGAAGATGTTCGCCGATCTTCGCAGAAAGTGCGGCAAGCTGCAGTTCTAGATCCGCGGCGCATCGGTAACTTTCCTCTACAGTGACGTTCCAATAATTAGGTTGATCGCCAATAACGAGCCTCGCGCCGCAAGCTGCGCCGGCAAGCGCAATATAAGCAAGCTCCGGATGTGCATTAACAAAGCCCGCAATGATCGTTCTATAATCGAATGTTTGGAGCTTGCACCTTCCGAGCAGCATTATCCTCATGGCCCAGCTCATTCTACCGGCCATTTTTGCAGCGAGCCCGAATTTTTCAAGCACATCAAATAATATAACAACAGTCTTTGCAGCCAGAGTGAACCCATGTTGTGGCCCTTTTACTTCCGTAATTTCGATGATAGCAACGCATGCCTTTGCTAGTTCCTCGAGCCTGCCGGCCTTTTCTAGGGCCTCTGCGTATTCATAAATATGAGAATCAAGGCCATCGTTATATTTTAATGTGCTCAATTCTTCCGGAGTTAATTTTGCGAATAGATTTATATAATCAAACCAAGCATCGGCATATCTTGAATAGACTTCTGGTATAACTAAGCCATCCGGCCAATTAGCTAATCTGCGAAAATTTCCCACGCGCAAAAGAAGCGCGCGTTCCGCCTTTAGCATCCTTCCTTCGGAGATATAGAGTTGAGCCGCCGCGTGGTACATCTCGACGGATTCCTCGTATTGGTGAAGAATTTTTCCATAACCTTCGCCGACATTAAAATAAATATCGGCCTGCGTACGCTTCACACCGCGCACGTAGGCATCGTTAATGCCGTGCATTTGCATCAACGACACCGCCTGAAGTTGCTTGCCGATTAAGCTGCGAATATAGCCATCCTGATCTTTTCTTGCCTCGTCTGCATTCTCGTATTCCAAAAGGGCAACGATCTGACGTACGATATCGTCTCGGGTTGGTGCTTTAGCAAGCGCGGCTTCATCCGTTCGGCCTGTTCTTCCGCGCGGCCATATTCCGCCAAAAAAGCCTTTGCCGTCGAACAGCACGGGCGCTTTGTAAACAGGCTCGCCGATCAATTGATTAAGGACATCTGCGTTCGCTGCGGCAATAACGCCGGCAGTTCCAACTAATCCCCCGCTGACCTGCGCGAGTCCTGCAAATGCAGACTGCTGCGCCATAAGCGTTGGATTTACCGCTGCCCCTAAAAATGGAAGGTTTGTGCCGGTCGCTAACATTCGCGCATATTTATGCCATTATTCGACGTTTTGCAAGGATTTTATTCGACTTATCAACACATTGGCGAGTGCTATACTGCGCGCAAAACTTCGTGAGTTCCACGACGCACCAAGCCCATTTCAAATCCACGGTAGAGGCAATAGAGCCCGAACATTATCCAGAACTCTTTATGTCCAAGCTCGCGGGGTTTTTTATCAAGTGAGGCGGCAAGGAATGCCTCGCCTTCGGGATGAGAAAATAACTTTTGGAAAAAAAGGTATTCAGGCGTCCTCGGGAAAACTAATATTTTTTCCAACATCCGCCCGAAGAATTCATTCTCTCCCAAACTGGTATCCTCTCCAAACGTTCTCGCAAAAATATCCGGCAAATAGCGTGGCAGATCAGAGTTTAAAAATCCAAGAACGCTGCGTGAGGGATCTAATACACGCAAGCCAATAACATATCTTGTTGCGAACAAATTGCACCCAAGACGCCCTCCTGTATCAACATCTGGATAAAGTATTGGGTCTCCAATGAAGCGCCCTATCATTAATCGTCCAATCGATTGTGCAGCTCTCTTTGTAGCAGCTACTTCTGGATCGGCAACGGTTGTTCCTGCAGCATCTGCTGGGCTATCTGCAAAAAGCGTGTTTGGATCTCTGCGTGATGTGCGATCTGCAAATGCACCGGTATTTGTGCCATCTACATAAGTGCTTGCGCCATTTTGCAAAGCAAGGCCAGCAGCTGCGGCCTCGGGAGAAATAAGTCCCGCTAATTCCGCAACTGGCGTTAGTGTCGGTGCGTATTGAAGCGCCGCAAATGTTCCTGCAATGCCCTGGGAAGTTATCATGAAATGCCTCCTAAAAGTTAGTTGACGCGCTTACTTTATTGTCGGCTATTTGTCAAATAACTTTATTCGACTAAGGAGATAAAATTGACTTGTCTGCCGGCTTCGCTCTTGTTGCGCCGGTAAGATGCAAAGCGCGTGTCGCAGTGGTTGCAAATGGGGATAATGTCTATGTTCTTAACGCCGGCGTTCAGAAGAAGCTGGCGGTTGATGGCTGGGAGGTTGAGAAAGTGCTTGTCATTGCGAGCTCCCTCCAAAATGC
>CAIPVD010000220.1 GCA_903868375.1 uncultured delta proteobacterium | reverse complement strand
TATAAAAAATCGCCTCATTCCAATGGCGGATAATATTGCAACGTCCTTCGCCTTATATATCATTCTAAGGATAAGCGTACCGATGATATTGAACATTCCGACCAGCACCAAAAGGCCTACCACTATGGAGAACATCAACTTCTCTAGGTGAACCGCCTCAAATATAGGCCTATTCAGCGTTTCCCACGACGTCACCTGGTAAGGGTACTCGAACTGTTCCTGCAAGAACGATGAAATTTTCTTCGCGTCGTCTGGATCTTCCACCTTCATCTCGATGCCCGTCACGGCGTCGTCCATTTCGAAGATATCCTGCAGGTCCCGAATAGATATCAGCGCGAATTGCGAATCGTAATCGTAAAGGCCGGATTCGAACGTGCCGATGACTAAAAGCTTCTCGAAACGGTTCTCGCCGATCAATATTCGAATGCCTGCCGTCGAAGTAATGTTGAGTTTTTCCGCGAGGGCTTTGCCTAAATAAACTGGGCGTGTTGGCGTGTTGGCGTCTGGGCGTGTTGGCGTCGCAGCAAACTTTTTTAAAGAAACATTACTAACCTTCGGCATTAACTTGAAGTCAACGCCTTTTAGCACCCCGCCCTTAACGACGCCTTTATTCACGAACATCGTTTCGCGGTAAAGAAATGGCGTCACCGCAACTATGCCTTCGAAGCTTTTTAAGTCGCTCATCAGCTCTTGGTAGTCGCCGATCTCGCCGCCATCTTTAAGCAGCACAACGTGCGCGTTGAAATCTAGGATAGATTTTTTATAAGCGTCTTCAAATCCGCTGGCGACAGATAGACAAACGATAAGCACGGCGATAGCTAACGCAATGCCGCCGATGGTTATCGCCGCAGACCTTTTGATGGCCTTTGGAGCGCCTTTCAAAAAAACGTAATGTTTAAGCAAAAACGTCAGCATAAGATATTATTCGTACCGTATCGATTTCATAGGATCTAGGTGCGCTGCCTGCGATGCGGGATAAAGCGCGCCAAGCATCGCTATTGCCACTCCACAAACCGCAACTATCGCCAAGAACGGCACCGAAATAATTACCGGCAGCCTGTCCAGATAATATGAACTTGGCAATACCATCGGGTGCTGCTTCAAATAATAACAGACCGCCAAACCAGCGGAGAGGCCTATCGCCGTCCCTATCACGCCAATGTAGGCGCCTATCTTCACGAATATCGCCCTAACGCTTGCGCGCGTCGCGCCGATACACGCAAGAATGGCTATGTCCTTTTTGCGAACGTAAACGTACATGAATATCACACTAACGATAGATACCGATGCGATGGCAATAATTAAGATCAGAAGCAGCGACATGGCGATCCGCTCGAGCTTTAGTGCGGCGAAGAGTTTTTTGTTCGACTGCGTCCAGGTTGTAACGCTTAAATTCGGCAAAGCCTTCTTTATCTCCTGCGCAAATTTCTCCGCAGCGCCTTCGTTCTTAAGCCAAATGTGTAGGGAATATGCCGCATTATCGCGCAAGAGTTTCGCGGCGTCTGCCGGAGGAACGATAACGACCTTGCTATCGTGTTCGAAATATCCGGAATTAAAGACGCCCGCTACCGCGAACTGCATCTTTGAAGGGACAACATCTCCTGTCGGGCCAACGCTTCCAAATGGGACGGTCAAAGTGATCGTATCTTTTTTATAAGCGTCGAACTCCAGATTATCGGCAAGCTCGTTGCCAAGAAATACCGCGCTTAAGTGCCACGGAATGGAAGAATTGAAATCGATCCATTTTACGTTCTTGAGTTTTTGGAGATCGCCTTCGCCTATGCCTCTTATCTTCACGCCCTGAACCGATCCTTCGCCTTTGCCGGTAACGCCTATGATCCCCTCGCCTTCGACCATCTGGATCGTCTGCTCTGCGGCAGAGCCTACAATGCTTGCGGCCTTTTCAAATCCGGCGTTGTCAGGTTTTGCGGAACTAACGATAAGATGCGCGTTGAATCCTATCAACTTTTCCTGAAGGTCGCGGTTAAATCCCATCATAACGGACATAACGACCGTCAGCGCAAAGACGCCCAAGGCGACGCCGGTAATGGCCACGGCGCTTAAGAAAGATGCGAACATCCTCTTTCTTCCTGAAAAATATCGGCGTGAAATGAATGCTTCGAACGGCATTTTATAATTTTCTAAGTTGTGGGAACAAGATCACATCTCGGATCGACGGCGAATCGGTTAGAAGCATAACGAGCCTGTCTATTCCGATACCTTCGCCTGCGGTCGGCGGCATTCCGTATTCGAGCGCGTTGATATAATCTTCATCGTAGTACATCGCTTCGTCGTCGCCCTTCGCCTTCAGCGCCGCTTGCGCTTTAAAACGCCCAGCTTGGTCTTCCGGGTCGTTGAGTTCCGAGAACGCGTTGGCTATCTCTCGCCCGAAGCAGAAAAGTTCAAATCTATCTACGACGTCCGGGTTCTTTTCGTTCCGACGCGAGAGCGGCGAAATTTCGGTCGGATATTCGGTGATGAACGTCGGCTGAATTAGTTTCTTCTCGACGACCATCTCGAATATCTCTTCCATGATCGGACCCATGCCTTCATCGGCCTTTTTAAGTTTAACGCCATGGCTCTCGGCGAATTTAACTGCCGCATTCCTGTCGGTCAAAACTTCCGGCGGAACGTTGCCGACCTTAAGCAGCGATTCCTTCATCGTGTATCTTGCGAACGGCGCTTCGAAATTAAGCTCTGTTTCTTGATACATAACTTTTGCGCTTCCGCAAACCGTTTTGGCCACGCTACCAAGCAACTCTTCGGTCAGCTTGATAAGGTCTTCGTATGTCGCGTACGCCATGTAGAATTCCAGCATCGTGAATTCCGGATTGTGCTGGATTGAAATACCTTCGTTCCTAAAGTTGCGATTGATCTCGAACACGCGTTCGATGCCGCCGACGACTAAGCGCTTCAAATAAAGTTCAGGTGCAACGCGAAGGTACAGGTCCATATCGAGCGTATTATGATGAGTAACGAATGGCTTTGCCGTGGCGCCGCCAGGTATCTGGTGCATCATCGGCGTTTCCACCTCTAAGAATTCGCGCGCCACGAAGAAATCGCGTATGGAGCGAACTATCTGCGAACGCTTGATAAATGTTTCGCGAACCTTTGGATTGACGATAAGATCGACATAACGCTGGCGATAGCGCTGTTCTACGTCCGTTAGCCCATGCCATTTTTCCGGCAGCAGGTTCACAGCCTTCGTAACAAGTTTAAGAGTTGTTGCGTGAATGGTTAATTCGTTCGTCTTTGTGCGAAATACGTAACCTGAAAACCAGCAAATATCTCCCACTTCCATAAAATTCTTGAAATGTTCGTAATCGGCCTCTGAAAGCGACGCCTTTTCTACAAATATCTGCATCGGACCCGTTCTGTCCTGGATCTTTATGAAGCCCGCCTTGCCAAACAAGCGAATTGCCATAATGCGGCCGGCGACGGAATGATCGCCCGTTTTATTTGCTTCGAAATCTTCGCGTGTCTTTGAATCGTAGAGTTCATGCAGCTTTGCCGCCGTATGCGAAGGAGTAATGCCGTTCGGATAAGGGTTCATCCCCTTTTCGCGCAGCTCTTTTACCTTAAGTTTCCGTTGTTCCGTGTATTGATCTGCCATGTTTTTCAAGCTCCTTGAATGTAGGTTTTCGTTAAATTTTCCGGCACGTTATAGCAAGCGCGGATAGATGTCAAGAGACGGCATTTTCACGAATGATGGGTATTGAAGTGGTGGATTCTTACTTGCCGAAAAGCGCCAGGGCACCGGCAACGATATAGCTGGGCAGAGAAAAGGAGACGCTTCCACCTTTTGTATCTACACACATGCTTTCGGGAATAACGCTTAAGTCCTTGCTTGCAACGCTCTGAAAATTCACTGTTCCGCGTCCGATGTGGGGCGGAATGCACAATCTACGCAATTTAACGCTCGCATCGTATTGAAGCTGCGCCCCGTTTTCCAAGGTATATGCTCCGACTCCATGAAGCAACTCGCTGACAAACGTCGGATCAATGGCTAAATCCTCGTCAATTTTATAGCCTATCATATTGGATGCGCTTTCCTGCCATGTAATAGGATCATTACTCATATATATATTATCGGCTGGCAGGTAGGTGAAAGTTGCTAACTAAAGTGATTATTATGCCGTTGCGGCCTGGGGCTCTTGCACGGCGCTTCTGGGCAGGCCTACGCGGGCGATGGGCTGAATGCGCAGGTTTTCGGATAGTTCCTGATAAGATAAAACGGAAAGCTGCGGGAATTCGAGTTCGATAATTTTGCGGAAATAACGGCGCACTTCCGCGGTCGTAAGAATGACCGGCGGCTTTGCCCCCGGCGGGAACGGATGCGACGCTATTTCTTTGCCGACCGCCTCTATTATCTCCTGCGTAACATCGGGCTCTAGCGCCAAATAGTTCCCCTTCTCCGTCCTGCGAATTGCGTTCCTTATCATATCCTCGATCTCCGGATCGAGCAAATATACGGCCAGCGCGTTCGAGGCGCCGGCGAATTTGTGCGTTATGTAGCGCTTTAGCCCTGCGCGAACGTGTTCCGTAAGTAGCAGCGTGTCGCGTTCTATCTCGCCCCATTGCGCCAGCGTAGAAAATACCGATTTTAAGTCGCGAATGGCGATATCTTCCTGAACGAGGCGCTGGAAAATTTCCGTAAGCTGCATTAGCGTTACAACTTTTGGCACCAGTTCTTTGACGAGCGCCGGATGCGACTTTTCCAGTTCCGCCAGCATGTTCTGGATCTCTTGCAAGCCCAAGAACTCGTGCGCATGTTTGCGCAGCACATAAGACAAATGCAGGATAAGATATTCACCGGTGTCCCACATGCGGAAACCTGCCTGCGTTGCAACGTCTTTGAATTCGCGAGATATCCAGGTAACCACGCTGCCGTCTATCGGGTGGATCGTTTCCGTTCCGGTGATATTAAAAAGCGAAAGCTGCTCGAGCGATTCGCCGACCAAAATGGAATCTTTCATCACCTTGCCGTAAGCGACCGGCACTTCGTTAATGTTTATAACGTACGCTTCAGGTTCCATATCGACCGTTTGGCCGCGAACCTGAATGCCCGGGAAATTAACGCCCAGCTCGTAATAAAGGCCGTGCCGTAATAGCGGAATAAGTTCGTTGATAAAGCGGCCACCGTCTTGCTTATCGTCCACGAACGGGATGATCGCGCTTCCAACTTCCAGCGAAACGGGCGATGGCATAATGAACGGCAGCACATCGCCGTGCCGCGCAACTGCCTTCTTAACGACCTCTTGCTTCGGCGTATCCATCACCTGCTGGACGGCCTTCGAACGCGACTTGATAATGAAGAAAGCGATGATCCCGCAAAGAAGCGCCAACGCAAAGAAAGGCATCGTGGGCAGCCCAGGGATCAAGCCGAATATCGTTAAGAAGACGGCCGCAATAATTAGAACCTTTGGATATGCCGTTAACTGCGAAACGATTTCGCCGCCTAAGCTCTGCCCTTCTTTTTCGGCGGTAACGCGGGTCACGACGATACCGGCAGACACCGAAACGATAAGAGCTGGGATCTGCTGAACAAGGCCGTCACCGATAGTTAACAGTGAATATACTTGTAAGGCATTTTGTAGATCCAAGCCTCGCTGCGCCACGCCGATGATAAAACCTGCAACGATGTTTATTATGATGATGACCATGCCGGCGATGGCATCGCCTTTAACGAACTTCATGGCACCGTCCATGGCGCCGTACATCTGCGATTCACGTTGAAGAGTTGACCTGCGAGCCAGAGCCTGTTCGACGTTGATTATTCCGGCTCGAAGGTCGGCGTCGATCGACATCTGCTTGCCGGGCATGGCATCTAACGTGAAGCGCGCCGCGACTTCAGATACACGCTCGGCGCCTTTCGCGATAACGATGAAGTTCACGATCGTGATGATCAAGAACAACACGCCGCCGACGACGTAATTGCCTCCGACGACGAACTGGCCGAACGCGTTGATGACCTCGCCTGCGTAGCCTTGCGAAAGGATAAGACGCGTAGTCGATATGTTAAGCGATAATCTAAAAAGAGTGCAGATAAGAAGTATAGTTGGAAACGATGCAACGCGGAGCGCTTCGTGAATGTAAAATGAAACGAGAAGTATGATTATCGCAAGCGTAATGCTGAACGTAAGAAAGACGTCCAGAAGCCACGTCGGCATCGGGACGATGATCATTGCAAGAGGCACCACGATCAGCGCTGCGAACAGGATATCCGAATACTTGGATACGAACGCGTTGATCTTGGCTATCGGAAGTTTTTCTAGCATTTGATGCCCTAATTTATATCACAATATTATAAGAAGCTCTACGAAAATTTAGTCAAAACTTTCTTTCTATGCTTTCCTTCGCTGCAGACCCATCTTTCATGGTTGTTCCCTGAAGATTAAATGCTGGGACACAAAAACAGTAGAGTTCAACATCTTCGGTACCAGTGTTTTCAATACTGTGCCAGCCCAGCGAAGGCATAAGGATATTATCGCCGGCTTTAACATCGGCCTTCTTTTGCTCGTTGATGTAAAGAACTCCGTGTCCCTTCGTAATGATGTACCACTCTCGAAAAGTATGTTTATGCGGCTGCGTCTTGTGCCCAGGCGGCAAAATAGCGAACGCAACGCTTGCCTCGTTTATCCCTTCGCTGGGCCTTCCAAACATTTCGGTGATCTTACATCCGTCCGCTGCCGTAAAATACTCCATGTCCCGCACGTTCTTGATTTTCATAACAATTATACTCCATGACACTTCTTATACTTCTTGCCGCTACCGCATGGGCATGGGTCGTTCCTGCCAACCTTCGGCTCGTCGTGCGTTACCGTTCCCTGAATTATCTCGGCCTTGTTCGATGCCGACATAACGCCCTGCGCCTGAAGCGCTACCGAAGCGCCTTCTCTCGCGGCGGCGAACGCTCCACCTACGGCATGTGCTTCAACCACCGGCTGGCGCCGTTTCTGTTCGATCTCGATCTTAGAAACCTGCGAAACCGCCTCCTGCTTTATTTGCACGCGATAGATCTTCTCTATTACGTCGGCAACGAACATTTCCATCATCGCGACGAACATGGCGAACCCTTCCTTCTTATATTCAAGGAGCGGATCTTTCTGGCCGTAACCGCGAAGGCCTATGCCTTCTTTAAGATGATCCATCTGCAACAGGTGGTCTTTCCAGAGCGAATCCAAATTGGAAAGGATGATGAACTTTTCAACGTGCCGCATGATTGGAGAACCGTACGTTCTCTCTTTTTCATCGTAGAACTTGATAGCAGCATCGTAAAGCGCTCCGCCAACGCCGTCTCGCGTGAGTTTCTCGGCCGGCAGATCTTTGACCTGAAAATTAAAACCGAACTGCGCCCTAATTTTTTCTTCGAACGGTTTACTTTCGAACGAATCTAGGTCGATCTTTTCTGGAACGAACTCGTCGGTTATCGCGCTCACGAGCTGATCCGTCATATCCAAAACCTTCTCCTTGCAATCTTCGCTGGATAAGAGTTCGCGGCGCAGGCCATAAACTGTCGTGCGCTGCTGGTTCATGACATCGTCGTATTCCAAGATATGTTTACGAAGCGAGAAGTTGTGGTCTTCGACCTTTTTCTGCGCGTTTGCGATCGTGCGCGAAAGCCACGAATGCTCGATAACGTCGTCTTCACCCATTCCAAGCCGCTCCATCATTCCCTTTATCCGGTCGCCGCCGAATATGCGCAGAAGGTCGTCTTCCAAAGATAGATAGAATCTCGATGAACCGGGATCGCCCTGACGGCCGGCGCGCCCTCGTAGCTGATTATCTATACGCCTGCTTTCGTGGCGTTCGGTGCCCATGATATGCAGGCCGCCTAACTTCACCACCTCTTCGTGTTCTGCCGCACACTGTTCTTTAAACTTAGCAAGTAACTCTTTAAATTCTTCGCTGTGCTGATCGATATCTGGGCCCAAGCGCATGCGCGTTAGCCCTTCCGGATTTCCGCCAAGGATGATATCGACGCCACGGCCTGCCATGTTCGTAGCAATTGTCACCGCATTTTTGTGCCCGGCTTGCGCGATTATTTCAGCTTCTTTTTCGTGATGTTTGGCGTTCAGTACGTTATGTTTCACGCCGAATCTTGCAAGCGTTTGCGCGATACGTTCCGATTTTTCTATCGAAATAGTGCCGACAAGTACCGGCTGGCCCGTTTTATTCAGTTCGATGATCGAATCTACCACCGCCTTGAACTTTGCCTTTTCCGTTTTATAAATAACGTCTGCATTGTCGGTACGAACGTTCGGCCGATTTGAAGGAATGACCAGCACTTCCAAGTTATATATCTTCGCGAATTCGGCCGCTTCCGTATCTGCGGTTCCCGTCATGCCGCCGAGTTTTTTGTACATTCTGAAATAGTTCTGAAACGTGATAGTTGCGAGCGTTTGATTTTCGTTTTCTATGCGAACGCCTTCTTTAGCTTCTATCGCCTGATGAAGCCCGTCGCTCCAACGTCTGCCCGGCATTAAGCGCCCGGTAAATTCATCGACTATCACCACCTCGCCTTCATTCACAACGTAATCGACGTCGCGCTTGAAGAGCACGTGCGCGCGCAGCGCCTGGTTCACATGGTGGAGCAAGGAAATATTGCGCGGATCGTACAAGTTATCGCAAGAAAGCCTCTTTTCGGAGATCGCAACGCCCTTATCTGTCAAGATGACCGTCTTCGCCTTTTCGTCCACCGTGTAATCTACTTCGCTCTTTAGGAACGGGACGATCTGGTTGACCGTGTAATAAAGCTGCGTCGATTCTTCGGCAGGGCCTGAAATAATGAGCGGCGTACGCGCTTCGTCTATTAAGATGGAATCGACTTCGTCGACTATGGCAAAGTTAAGCGGCCGCTGCACGAACTGGTCGGGCGAATATTTCATGTTGTCGCGCAGGTAATCGAAACCGAATTCGTTGTTCGTGCCGTATGTGATGTCGTTGTTGTACGCTATCTTTCGCTGTTCGTCGGAAAGGCCGTGAAGAATGGAACCAACGCTCATTCCAAGGAAGCGGTATATCTGCCCCATCCACTCCGCATCGCGGCGCGCCAGGTAATCGTTAACGGTTACTAGATGAACGCCCTTCTGTTCCAGCGCGTTCAAATAAATAGGAAGCGTTGCAACAAGCGTCTTTCCTTCGCCCGTTTTCATTTCGGAGATCTTTCCTTCGTGAAGCGAAACGCCGCCTATCATCTGTACATCGAAATGGCGCATGTTAAGCACTCGCCTGCTCGCTTCGCGCACGGTGGCAAATGCCTCCGGTAGGATATCGTTTAACGTTTCGCCGTTCTCAACTCGTTCCTGAAAATGCGGCGTCTTCGCCTTAAGGTCGTCGTCTGACAACGACCTCATCTGCGGCTCGAACTCGTTAATCCTAGCAACAATAGGCCGAATGCGCTTTATCTCGCGCTCGTTCTTGGTACCTACAATCTTACGCATTATATAATTGAACATGAATTCTCCCGGAATTTCTATAAATTACGAGGCTTTATAAGGATTAGAATCGAAAATAGCAAGAAGAATTGAGAGATGGGATTAGCGGTTTGCTTTGCGACTGACGGGGATTAAAGTATTGGCCCCAGTTTGGTCAAGTATATATTGGCTGTTGACTGACCTAGCAGCTAATACCCTGCGCACGTTCAGGCCCCGAGCCTTCAATCTTAGCGCAACATGGTAACCAGGCGCATCTGCACCGAATTCTCTGCTATCGGCTGTACCGTAAACGACTTCAAAGATACCATTTCTGATATCCACTCCAGCTTTTTGAAGCTTTCTTTCCAGCGCATCGACATCCTCGTCAAAAGATCTAACGTGTTCATGATCGACCGGCAGATGGGAATCTACCCTTATTCCCGTACTTGGGTCGTACATTGTTACCCTCGAGCAGAAAATAAATCCGCTCCCTACCAGAGGAAACTCACCTCTAATTATGACAAATCCGAAACCTTTCGTTATCCCAAATGCCCGCTTTACCGGGTCCCAATCAAGAGATAATTCTAAACCGCGGGCAACCTCGTATTTGGCTTCATCGACCGGCACAAGGATCGTTTGAACATTCGGGGGATTACTTCCGATCCGAACATGGGTTTCGGCACCTTTTTTTGCCACCATCGTCATTAACCCATTGGAGCAATGTCGCGCCGGTGATAGCCACCCTGGATCCACATAACCAGGATCTACGAAACCATCGTCTGGACGAATGGTAACCGATCCATCCCCATCATCATCTTCATCTGAAGTTCCGCCATTAATGATCATTATACCGCGTCTAATTACCGGTTTTTGAGGAACTTTGGGCGCGTCGACTGGCGGTTGTATTTTATTGCCATACTCATCTTCTCCTGGAATGGGTAATCTAACATAGGGTTGCTGTGGTTCGACCGTGTTTGCCAAAATTGTTGCCATCGCCGCGCTCGCGGTAGGTGCGAATCTTGATGCACCAAGTATCGCTGTTTGCTCGCCGACTATCTCTGGAATCAGCATTGGCGCCCAACTAGCCGCCACGCCAAATTGAGCCATGCTTGCAGCTACGGGATTCGCCATTTGCGGCGCACCTGCCAAAGCATTAGGCCCGAACAAATTCACTGGCATTATGGTATTGAACGTCACCATGTTTTTTTCCAAATATTAAAAAGCCCCGTGAATGTCACGGGGCTTTTTGAATTAGTATCTAATTTATTTAGTAGCAGGAGCCGCGGCAGCTGTTGCGTCCTTTATGCTATAGGAATAATAAGTGCCTTCGACCATAGTGCTTGCGCTATTCGCAGTTGCGGCTGCGGCACCCGAAGAACCTGCGATGGCGCTAATGGCCTCCAAGGCCTTCGTTGCGGTAGCCGTTGCGGCCGTGAACTCCAACTTGATCGCACCGGCGTTGATCACCTTTGTAGCGTCTTGCGTAACATTAGGAAGATTAAAGCTGTCTATCGTAATAGTGCCGCTCTTTATCTGCATTGCACCATATTTCAAGCTGCAAAGCTCGAACGCCTTGTCGCCTGTCTGTTTGATTGTGAACGATAACGCTTCAACGTCATTATCGAGCATTGTAATTTTCGTTGTGAACGCGGCGACCTTTTCCGCGGTCGAAGTTATTTTATCGCCCTCTTTCGCCGTGCTTAACTCGGACAATTTAATTGCGCCCGTATCCGTAGCTTGAGTTACGGTGACCTCTTTAATCGCGGTGCAAACGGTAGTGTCACTCGCATAATCGGTTGCACCCGGTTTTGCGGCAACAGAGCCTTGCGTGCCGACTGCCGGCGTTTCACCGTCATAACCGTTCTTGAATGCATTGCAAGCGACCGCTGAAAGCGAAAGGATGACCACTACGATTAAAAGTTTCTTCATATCCCTATCCTCCTGAATATATCTCCCAAACTCCAATAGTTTGGGCTCCCATATATATTTTCGGAGGGAATATGAAAAAGTTGCTAACTATTTTTGAAATAATTTAAGACAGGGTGTAAAGTGTTGATATTCCTAGCTATTCCGAGATCATTTTTTTCACTATTTCCATGACCTGCGGTTCATCCCAAGAAACCGCACCGATAAAGCGGTGCAAGAACTTGCCGTTCTTATCCAGCAAAAAACTCTCTGGCACGCGATAACTTTTGAACCGGTCCGATACGCGACCCTCTGGATCTAATAGGACGGTAAAGTTAGGCTTAACGCCGGTGAAATAGGCTTTAACGGCCGCCTCTCCGCCTTCGTCCTCGCTTACCGCTAAAAGTTTAATAGATGGATAAAGCTTGTCGAACTTCGCGAATAGAGGCATTTCGTGAGCGCACTGTGAACACCAGCTTGCCCAGAAATGGATAAGCACCGACTGGCCGCGCAAGCTGCTTAAGCGAACGGTGTTGCCATGCATATCGATGAGTGAAAAATCGGCGACCTCCATGCCCTTTGAGAAGGGAGGAACGAATTGCTCGTAGATCCACAGTCCTGCAACGAGCGCCACCAATATAAATACGAGCGCGAACTTTAACTTCATGGGATTTTATTTCTTCTTGAGAGAGGCTTCTTTTTTGGCCTTCGGCGCCTTGGCAACCTTAGGAGCTTTTGCAGCCTTTGCTGTCTTTGATTCTGCACCTTTTTTTAGCTCGGCTGTAAGATATTCAAGAATCGCCATCGGCGCGCTGTCGCCATGCCTGAAACCAAGTTTCAAGATGCGCGAATAGCCGCCTATCCTGTCGTTAAACCTGTCAACGAGGTTCGAGAAAAGTTTCTTCAGCGCCATATCGTCGCGCAGCATACTGAACGCCATTCTGCGCGATGCAAGCGTCCCCTTCTTTGCAAGCGTGATCAGCTTATCTGCAACTGGCCTAAGTTCTCTCGCCTTTGCAAGGGTCGTTTCTATTCTGTCACGGTTGATGAGCGACGAAAGCGCGTTCCGAAACATAGCTTGTCTATGCTGTGTGTTGCGCCCCAACCTTCTGTGTGCCATGTTATGTCTCATATGGATTCCTTATTATTCGATCTCTTTTGGTCTGAATTTTTCCGCATCTTTCACATCGAAGCCTTCGAGCTTCATTCCAAGTGAAAGCCCCATCGAGTTTAAGATCTCTTTTATCTCGTTCAGCGACTTGCGGCCGAAGTTCTTGGTCTTAAGCATTTCTACTTCCGACCTTTGGCAAAGCTCGCCGATATATTTAATGTTTGCGTTCTGCAAGCAGTTCGCGCTTCTCACCGACAATTCAAGTTCATCGACCCTGCGATAGAGGTTGGCGTTGAGATCGGAAGAGCACACG
>CAIPVD010000219.1 GCA_903868375.1 uncultured delta proteobacterium | reverse complement strand
GCGGCGTCGATCACTTCCCAAACGTCTATCTCCATCCGATCGAACAGCATCTTCAATTCGTTCACCAAGGCAATGTTCACCGCGCGATAGATGTTCTCCAAAAGCTTTGCCGCTTCGGCGACCTTGGTGGACGAAACCGGAACCGTTTCCGTAACTATGGTATCGTACAGCGCCTTCACAACGGATAGACACTTATTTGAATAGCCAGAAACGATCTTGGGTACGGAGCTGGTCGACATGAAATCTTTATTATTTGGATCAACGCGTTCGGGCGAGAAGCCTAAGTAAAAATCCCTGCCGGCTTTAAATCCCGTTTTTTCAAGGACTCCCCGGACATCTTCATCGGTCGTTCCCGGATACGTCGTCGATTCAAGAACTATCAGCTGTTCTTTCTTAAGGCACTTCGCAATGCTCGCGGTGGCGGTCAAAATGGCCGTTAGATCCGGCTCGCGGTATTCGTTAACGGGGGTCGGAACGCAGATTATCGCCACATCGACTTTTTTCAGCTCCTGTAAGTTCTCCGTTGCACGGAATTTTTTGCAGGAAAGCCAATGTCCAATCATCGACGCAGGAATGTGTTTGATATAGCTCTTTCCCTTCTTCAAAGCAGCTACTTTCTTCTCGTTCTCGTCGAAACCTATCACCTTAAAGCCCGCCTCTATAAAACCGTTCACAAGAGGCAACCCAACATAGCCAAGACCTATGACGCCTATAACGGCATTTCGTTGTTTTATCTTCTCTAGCAGTTTCATCTTCTATATCCTTTCTAGTTCTTTCGGGTGTTCATCGTAATACTTTTTCATTTTTTTCAGCGTTTCGTCGATGCCTATCTTTGGCGTTACGCCGATCGTCTTTTTCAGCACGCTAACGTCGGGCACTCGCCTCTTAATATCCTGAAAATATTTGCCATAATATTGTAAGTAATCTTTAAGGACTATTTGACTCTTGCTTCCCGTGATCTTCTTTACCTTGTTTGCCAGGTCGATGATCGAAACTTCCTCCTGGCTGCCGAGGTTAACTATCTTCCCGCACGCCTTTTCGGATTCGGCGAGTTTTCTTATCAGCGCTATTGCGTCGTCGATGTAAGTAAAACACCTGCTTTGCTTGCCGTCGCCATAAACATGGATCGGCTCGCCCGTTAGTGCTGCCTTAAAGAACCGCGGCATGACCATGCCGTAATGGCCTACTTGATTCGGGCCAACGACGTTGAAAAGCCGCACTATAACGACGGGCAGGCCTCGTTCGCGGTAATACGCGATCGCCAAGAATTCATCCAAAAGTTTTGAACAGGCATAACTCCATCTGTTGATGTACGGAGAGCCTAAGGTGATATCGGCATCTTCCTTAAAGGGAATCTCTTTAGTCTTACCATATGCCTCCGAGGTAGATGTGAGAAGCACCTTAACGCCTTTTGCAGATGCATATTTAAGGACAAGAAGCGTTCCCAATGTGTCATAAACTATCGTATCGAGCGCCTTCTCAACGACGTTCTTAACGCCGACCGTCGCCGCCAAATGATATACAAGATCCGCCTCTTCTATCGCCTTACTCAATATTACTTCATCCGTAATAGAGCCCCTTGTCAGACGAAAATTTTCGTTAGGCAAAAGGTCTTCGATATTTTCCATTCTCCCTGTG
>CAIPVD010000218.1 GCA_903868375.1 uncultured delta proteobacterium | reverse complement strand
TTCATCTGGCAGCCGAACGTGTGAATTATGTATGTCTTGTTCTCAACCATAAAGTCCGCAAGGGCATATACCAACAGGCATCTTCCGCGCAACTGTATTCTGAAACGTTGCCTTACGGATATGATAATGCTATACATCGGCACATGAAAACATTTTTAATGATCCTGTTGGTAGTCTTTATCTGCGTGGCTAGCGTATCTGCAACGGCAAAAGATAAGAATCCTATATCATTCAAAGATTATCCAGCAACCGGTGCGTACGTGTGCAAGAACGCAAAACTCGACCTAAAAAGCAACTTGGAGGCAAAAGAATTTAAGACAAGATTACAGACTGCCATTAAAGGAACACCAAATTTCGCGAACCATTACATCGTTTCATCTTGGGGATGCGGCGCGAATTGCGAAATGCTGGCGATAATAGATGCAAACACCGGCCATATTTATATATCACCCTTCACCGTCTGCTGCTGGGATGTTGGAGCCGAGCCTCTTTCCTACGAGCTAGACAGCAACCTTATGATAATCAAAGGCATGATAGACGAAGAAGGCCCGAATGGAACCCACAATTACATTTGGAATGGTAAAGATTTAAAAGAGATGGCTATTCGCACTGGTGAACGTCTAAGATCTGACTAACGATCTGCCTGGCGCAAATGACCACTTCATTTTGATCCGCGAAACCTGGGCTGGTCGCAAGATCTATCATTCCAAAGCGATCGGCTATAGCCGCTATCGACTCGGCAGCTTCGGGGCAACCATACCCATTGCCCATTTCCGAAGGAGGCAGCTCAATTCCCATACCACTGGCGATTTGCCTTCTCTTAAATCCAAGATCCATTGCCGTTGGAATGAATGCATCCAGATCAACATCAAGGATCAATCTTTTTGGCCCATCGCTATTGTAGATCAGGGTTGATAGATCTGTTGTGCTAACCTGATCACCATATCTATTACATGCGAACAAACTATTGCAATCGCAGTCTTCATCTTCGTCTTTGAACCAACTCCTGCATTCATCATATCTGACCAGATCTCTAAGCTCTTCATATCTCACGCCCTTCATTGCCAAAATGTGTCCTTCATTGCTAAAGGAAAGTGGATAATTATGAAAGTCCCAATATTCTCCTACCGTGCCGTTGACCAATGCCGGATGGATAAAAGTAGCTATCCCAAGTTTGCGAGTGTATTCGGCGACCGCCGCAAGGTCTAACTTATCGTAATTAGGAACATCGGCTTTCCCGGTATCGCTATGCGCATCGATATGCACAAGTGCGGCGCCTTCATTGATATATCCCATCGTTCGCGCTTCTTCCCACGCAAAAAAAGCAAAGTTGTGCTGATCGAAAACGTAGATCGGTGGAGTGCATGGCGTTTGGATCCTGACAAATGATTGAAGGCCAAACGAACATTCATCGCTCCAAGCTTCCAATGAACAATCTTTGTTCAATAGAATATCTGCGGCAGTTCCAACGATCAAGGGCTTGGCGTTGTCCTGCTCGCACACCGGTTTGATCGGAAAATGGACCGAATTTATTCTGCCGTTGCAAGCGGTCGCGTAATGGCCGCTGTGAAGCAGCTCCGTCTGAACCGTCCCATCTTGAAATGGGTAGACATCCGGCTGCTCGGGCCAACCTGCAACGCAACTATCTGTAGTATAATAGCCTACACTTTTTACCATATGATTGCTTCCGAACATCTTATGAACATTATCTGTAACATACTTAAAAAAATTGCTTACTTTTTTAAAATCGCCCGCTTTGCCCCATTGGCTTCCACCGTCCCTACCATATCGAGAGCTTGAATGGCCAGCTTCCGTTGTTCTCGTATTTTTCCACATAGCTGGATAGCGGCGATGGCGGCTGAACTTTCACGGGCAAGGGCTAGCGCCGATTCATTACCCATACCTATCAATAATGTTAATGCTAATTCTATATTTGGTTCAAAATTTTCGACGGCATCTTTAAAAGAATATCTTACGTCATAACGCTTTAATACTTCTGTCACTATGGCAAGTTCTGCTTTTCCAAGGGCATCATGCTCGAGAATCCGTTCGCCGGACCTATGAATCACCTTATAAACTTCGTCCGCATCATAATATTGAGCAATTCTCAACCAAACTTCTGCCGCATTCTTATCTACGTCTTTTTTGGCTATATCGGTTCTCAATTGTTCGCGAATATCCTCACGTTCTCTGATGACAGTAAAAAACTCATCGTTCCCAGCCACGGCACCTGCATATAATGCCTTTGCGGCTTGCCCCATCAAATAGCTTTCTGACTTACAAGTGGGCAGCATTTGTACGATAGACGCGGGGCGTAAGCCCTTTAGCATATCTACGTAACATGGTCTTCTTTCCGGATATACCTCCATCAAGCGAACGACCGTATCGACTGTATCTACCGGCCTCCTTTCATATTCATTCAACTCCGGATCGATCTCGAACGGGCCAATATCTACATCGATATTTAAATAAGACCGATTAGGAATGAACCTAAAACGCCACCTTAAAATATCGGCGATAGTTCGAAACACCTTTTCGTTAGTGATGCCTGACGTCAGAGGCCAAAAAAATAAGCTGTCAGCTGTTTTTACAGGCTCAAGGGTGTTTTCAAATATGCATAATGTAAGCTTTCCTTTAATAGCTAGCGACCCCATGGCATCATCACCTCCCATCGCACGTAAGATAGCATCCACGAAACCAGCCCTCGAACTGGATAGATGATAAGTGGCACCTCTAAAAATGTACTTGCGAACAGGACCAGCGAATGTTTCCAAAGAAGCAACAGCCCTTCGCGCAAGATCGCCACCTGGGTCTCCGCAGCGAACGGCCCTTAATAAACTGCGAATGTTATCTATCACGCCAACCATAGGCGCCCTATATGAATCGGCCATTAGGCGCTGAAGCTTACAGTTAAGTTCATCACCACATGCTGTGAGGCGTGATATGATCGTAACTTGATTTAGATACTTTTGTGCGAGTTCTAGCAGTCCATTTAGATCGGCTTCTTTCAAGCCGGCGCGGTTCACCTTGCCAAATCTTTCAACAAGATCCTGCACGAGGTTATCCGCGACATCGAACATCGTTTTATTCACGACAAGCGCCTGCTCTGGAGTAAGGTCTATAAGCCCTATTATAAACTTACCGAATCTGGCAACGCTTGGATTACGAATAGTGTCAACAATAGATAGCGTAGAACCTGCCACACCCGCGGCTCGCACGCCATCATTTCTGCGGTTACCTGCGGCAGCGCCGGTCCCATTAATATCAGCAAATAGATAATTGGCCACTTGCCGCGAGCTAACTCCCGCCGCAGCAACATCTCTTGCCAAGCTCGCGTTCATTAGATCTTGTGCGGAACCGACTGCCTGAAAGACGCCGGCAACATCGCCCGTCGCCGCTATTCCAGCTGGAACGGATATCGGAGTGAAGCCGGCGCCTAGCGTCGGCAAAACGTTCGCATAACCTGGCATTGCAAGCATTGGATTAAAAGTAGCCATAGATATTTATATTAGGCTTATATATCGGCAGGTGCTGGAATAAGTTGCTAACAATTTTCAACTATTTTCTGGCTCGTACAATTGGATGAACTTGTCCTTATAAAGCATCACTAGAAACTGTTTTAGGCGGTCTTCGGCGGGTTCTACCTTTTCGCCGAAATGCGCACGCATAGCCTGCGCGATATCGGTAAATTTGGCGATGCCATCGAGGCTTTTCCACACAAAGCTGCCGATTTCGTCGAGCTTCACGCGGATATGCGGCTTCTTGAGCTTCGGCTGCAGCCACTTAGAAAGCGGCCACTTGCGAAACTTGGGAACAAGAAGGACGGCCAAGTTATTTTGGCCGTCCTCCGAAC
>CAIPVD010000217.1 GCA_903868375.1 uncultured delta proteobacterium | reverse complement strand
TATTCATATATCTCCTGTCTTGCGTTACATGCTGTTACTTATAGGTCATCAGAGTATCAGGCTATCAGGAGGTAGGATACCAGGGTATCTGGGTATCAGGAATTCGGGGCATCAGGATATCCGGGTATCAGTTTATCAGGTAGTTCCCGATACTCTGGTAACCTGATTTCCTGATCTCCCGTCTTCCAGGTATCCTGGTTCCCTGATATCCTGCCCCCTGATTTCCTGGTATCCTGATATCCATTTCAACTAAGAGACCTATGTCAATGAACGAATAAGTGTAAGCGCCGCCAACGTGGCAGCGATAAAAATGTAGTCGACAACATGAAAATGCAGGTGCGATAGCGTCTTTATAGATCCGTCAAATCCGCGCGCGCACATCGCAAGGTAAACGTTCTCCCCGCGTTCATAGGAACGAAGGAACATAACGCCCAGCATGCTAGCGTAGGCCTTCGTGTGAAACCACGCAGAACCGCCGAACGTGCGCGATTCTTTGGCGATGCGCAGCTTCATGAACTCGTCTTCGATGACGAAGATGTAGCGGTACATAAAAGATATCATCATCACGAATATCGGCGGCACATGCAGTTTTTCGAAAGCCTTAAGAAGCGATGTGAAGTTCGTGCTCATGAAGAGCAGCGCCATCGCTAGAGTGCAGAGCGAAGATTTTATGAAGACGCCCCAAAGTATCAGCAGGCCGTCGTAGGTAACGTGCAGGCTCACCGGCCCGGCCGAAAAACTTCCCATCACGCGGCCTTCTTTAAAGAACGGAATGAAGATGGCGGCCATCAGCACGAACGGAATTACGATGAAGAGACGGCGCAGGAGCTGTACGACCGGAATTTTAGAGAACAGAATTAAGAGCGAGAGCAAGGCCAAGAAGCAGAGGAAAGAGATGTAAGACGAAGGAGGCGTAAAAACGACGAACAGCACGAATGCGAACAGGCCGGCGATCTTCGATCGAGGATCTAGCCCGTGAATGAAACTATCGATCCCGCTATATTTATCTGCGAACGCGTGATGCATTAGCTGTTTCCTTTAAATATCAGATCGGGCCTTACCTTCAAAATGAATGCCACGATGAATACGGTAACCGTTGCTTCTACGATACCGACCATCATATGCGTAATGATCATGACCGGCATGGTCATGCCAAACGGTGATGTGCCGGAGACTACGAGTTCTAAAGCGCATGCGGCGCTTGCCACGACGACGGATATCCATGTGGAAACGGCAGCTCCGATCAAAATACCCCTGTTACCGCGGACGATCTTTTTTATCGGCGAGTAAATTACATATGCGCCTACGGAACCGATGAAACCCATGTTAAAGATGTTGGCGCCGAGCTCCGTTAGCCCACCGTCTTGGAATAGAAGGCACTGAACGGTAATTACGAGCGCCATCACCAGTGCTCCCGCGTAGGGCCCCAGAAGTATAGCGGCCAGCGCTCCGCCTAGTATGTGGCCGCTCGTTCCGCCGGCAACGGGAAAATCGACCATCTGCGCGGCGAATACGAACGCGGACGTAACTCCAAGCAGCGGTATCGTTCGCTCTTTAAGGTTCTTCGTCGTCTTTTTTACCGCGAGCCATAGCCCTGCCAAGGATAAACCCCAGCCCGTACCGAACACTGGCGCCGCTAAAAATCCGTCTGGTATGTGCATCCAATTCTCCCTGCGGGGTAATTAGGGATGCGCGGGATATTTTGCAAGACAATTTTGGGTAATTATGCTTTTATTGTTGCAAAGGGGGAGAGTATGAAAAATATCGTTCGTTTTTTGGCGTTCGTCTGTTTAGTAACTGCCGCCACCGTTGCTTCGGCCGCGCAGTCTGGAGATGTGGTGAAATTCGGCCAGGGCGCGATCGTTGGCCAGGGTGTCACCGTCGATAATGCGGTAACGATCGCCGGCGATCTAAAGATCGATGGCGAAGTGGCTGGCGACGCCGTCGCGATACTTGGCAATATGACGGTTGGATCTACTGGTAAGGTCAAAGGAAACGCCGTCGTGATATTCGGCAAACTCATTAAAGAATCGGGCGCGGAAATTTCCGATAAGACGTTCGAATTTTCTCTGACCAAGTTCGGTTGCGGAAAGAGCTGCTTATTACCATTGCTAGGGATCTGGGTGGTCGGCGTTGGGCTTGTGGTCTTTATCGGATTCGGCGCGATCTTTCTTCTTATCGCGGCGCTCTTTACGCACAAGGTTGGTAAGGCGTCTTCCTTTGCCGAGCGGCATCTTTGGAGATCGTTCTATTACGGCTTTATCGCGTTCGTGCTGATCTTGCCCATTACGATCTTCCTATTAATAAGCGTGGTAGGAATTCCGCTCGTTCCGCTGCTGTTCATAATCTTGTCGGCGGCGACGTTGTTCGGCTACGCGGTAATGTCGCAACTTATCGGGCTTTATTTTTTCAGATATCTAAAGAAACCTGGCCAGCCGATGGTGATAGAGGTGCTGATCGGATTTCTGATCCTTGCCGCCATTTCGTTTGTGCCAGTTGTTGGCGCGCTTGTGAAGATAGCTGTTTGGATGGCTGGGCTTGGAGCTACTATTGCAACAAGGTTTGGAACTGTAACTAGATAACAAAATGCCCCGGGAGTCACTTCTTCCGGGGCATTATTTCGTTCTCGCCTCATGAGATAACGCTAGTCGCAGCTTGCGCTGTTCTTATCCATATCTTTGTAATCATCTTTGTTGAACGTCTTTTCCAGTGGAAGACCGGTCTCCTGAAAATCTTTAAGCCCACCCTTGTAGTCATAGACGTTCGTGTACCCTAGCTTTATCAACTTCTCTGCAGCCTCCGTACTCGCCTTGCAGTCAAAACTTGCGCAGTAAGTGACTATCATGTCGCTCTTGTTAAGCATCTTCGGAGCGTTGCGCCCGATCATTTTCAACGGCATCGATATAGATCCTTTAATGTGGCCTTTGTTATAGCTCTCCGTGTCGAGTACGTCCAAAAGCTTAAAATTAGCATTCGTCTCTATGAGGCGCACTAGCTCGTTTCTGTTCATTGTCTTTAACATATGTCATACACCCCCTTTCTGACCTTCATATTATTTCTGCATACATTCTATTACTACGCAAAGTGGCATACAATATCTAAATGGTTATATGGATAAGATATTGATATTATTAATGATATTAGAGTCGCTCAATGTTATTGTCTTTTTATGAACTTCAGGGTATGGAAGCGCGACTCTTATGAAAAGGATTCCGATATTTTGTTCGCTAATTCCCACGAGTATGCTCGCTGCGCGCGGATTTGAGCCAGTGTATTTAACTGCCGACGAACTGGCGAGTGTTCCGCGAACCGAATATCATTGCGCCTTTCACGAGAACATTTGTTCGTATTCGAAGAGCCTGTATGAATATCTATTAAATAAGCACGACGAATTTGCCTTTATCGTTATCCCGTCTTCATGCGATGCGATGAAAAAACTTTACGCCGCTCTTGCGGAAAAGATCGGGACTGAAAAACTTTTCCTACTCGATTTTCCGAAGAACAAAGATACCGCGGCGGTGAAATTCTATGCAGAACAACTAAAAAAGTTAGATGCATTCATTCAACCCACACCACCGCGGGGGTGCCACCCCCGAGGTGGAATGGGGGAAGTGTCGGCTGGGACGTGTAATATTGGCGTCATCGGTTCCAACGTCTATGAAGCGGCGTTCGATAAGATATTTCAAAAATACGGCGTGGCGAAACTTTATCTGAATCAGTGTATCCATAAGGCAAAAGCTGGAGAGATCGGTTCGAGCGCCAGCTTTGATGAGATGGCTGCGTATTACATCGAGAACAATAAATGCCCGCGCACAAATGACGAGCGTTACAAGAAAGAACTGGTGAAAGAGATAAAAGAAGCTGGGCTAGCAGGAATTGTTGTGAATGCGCTCAAGTTCTGCGATTTTTACGCGTTCGACTACCTTTATATAAAGAAGGAGCTGGGCGAAGACTATCCGATACTTATGATAGAGCACGACCTTATGTCGCGCGACGAGGGGCAAATTATGACGAGGCTTGAAGCGTTCTTGGAAAAGATCAAACCTGCCAGCAAGGCCAGCAAGGCAAGCAAGGCCAGCAAGGTTGGTAAATATTATGTTGGAATAGATAGCGGTTCGCACGCTACGAAGCTTGTCTGCATAGACGGCTCGTGCCGCATTGCTTCCGAAGAGATAGTATCGACCGGCACGTCCGTTAAAGAGAGCGCCAAAAAAGGATACGAACGTTTGCTTGCGAAGGCCGGAATAAAGGCAAAGGATGTGGCTAAGATCGTTGCAACAGGTTACGGAAGGAATAGCATAGACTTCGCCGACGAATCTGTCACCGAAATCACCTGCCACGCAATTGGCGCGCATCATGTGTTGGGCGAGGCCGGTACCATAGTCGATATCGGCGGTCAGGATAGCAAGGCGATAAAGATAGATGGCGCAGGTAACGTTCAAAAATTTGCCATGAACGACAAGTGCGCGGCCGGCACCGGAAGATTCCTGGAAGTTATGGCGGAAAAGCTTCAGATGAAGCTCGAAGACTTTGCAAAGCTTGCAATGAAGACGAAGAATGTCGTCCCTGTAAGCAGTATGTGTTCTGTATTTGCCGAATCGGAAGTCATATCTTTGATAGCCGAAGGAAATTCTAAAGAAGAGATATCGAAGGGGATACACAGATCCATTGCCGTTCGTACCGCCGGGCTCGTTAAAAGGATAGAGGGCGCGCCGCCTTATTATATGAGCGGTGGAGTTGCGAAAAATCCGGCTCTTGTAGAAGAACTAGCGCTGGCGCTTGGCGGCAAGATGAAGATCATACCAAATCCGCAGATAGTCGGTGCGCTAGGCGCGGCGATATATGCGATGAAGGAGTAACGTTTGGCGCTTAAACAAAAAATAGCCTCGATGAACATGGCGGCGATAAGCCGCGGGATCATCAAGCCTCACGATGCGGTGAAACTTTTTCGCAGGCTCGAGTTCATTCTCTCTCGAAAGCTCTCGAAGGGCGGAAGAGAACTTCGCAAGAGCCAGGTCGATTTTATCTGCGAGGCCCTGGATCCGAAGAATTCGCGGGCATGGACATCGGTTTTTTTCCCTACCGAGATTTTGTATCCGTTCGGCATCATTCCATTAAGCCTTGAGATACTTTCAGGGATGTTCTCGACCGTAGGCCTATCTGAACAGTTCCTCGATAAGGCAGGCTCCATCGGCATTCCGAACACAATGTGTTCATTTCACCGTATGTTAGTTGGCCTCGCGCACTCTAAACACTTTGCGCTGCCTGAACTCGTTGGCGCTACGTCGCTATTTTGCGATGGAAACTTGAAGACATTTTCTGAAACCGCAAAGGCCGGCGGCGTTCCGTTCCTATTCTTGGATGTCCCGTACGAATATAATGAAGGTGCCGTCGCCTATTTGAAGAAACAGCTGGAAGATGCGGCAAATCAGGTTGCTGAAATAAAAAAGGTGAAGTATTCCATCGAGCCGATCAAAGAAGCGGTCGCGAAGGCGGATGAAGGATTAAAGCGCCTGAAAAAAGTTTACGAGCTCCGCAAGGCAAAGCCGCAAAATCTTTTCCGTGGCCACGAAATGGCGAACTTCTGCTTTCCGTCATGCTATCTCTTAGGCAGCGACAAACTTATAGATGTAGGCGATAAGCTGGTTCGTGCGCTGGAACGTGGCGGTGATAGGCATAAATATTACAAGCGTGCGACGCCGGATGCAGGTGCGAAGAGAATAATGTGGATGCACATAGTTCCGCAATACGATACTGAACTTTGGGACCTGATAGACGATGGCGTTCGTGCGCGGGTTGTCTGTGAAGAATACACCACTCCTTATTTCGAAGGTTATGATGTAAGCGATCCGTTCGGCTCGATAGCAAAGCGACTAATTTTACATCCATCGAACGGCGATATTAGCAGGCGCATCGAAAATTCCATTAAGATCGCGCGCGACTTTAAGGTCGATGGCGTTGTTCATTATTCAAGTTGGGGATGCCATCAGGCGGGTGGCAACATCCAGCAGATAGAGCGCGCGTTCGAACGCGAAGGGATCAGCTTTCTGAACCTGAACGGCGACGCGGTGGATAAGAAGAACACCACGTTCGGCCAGCACAAAACCCGTATTGAAGCCTTCCTTGAAAAAATCGCTTGATTTATTCTGCCAAGCGGTTAAGGGAAGTGGCTGGAGGAAATAACAATGTCAGCAGAAAATGTAATTCACACAGATGATCAGTCGTTCGATAAGGTTGTTCTGCAGTCACAGCTTCCGGTGCTCGTAGATTTTTGGGCCCCCTGGTGCGGGCCGTGCAAGGCGCTGGCTCCAACTATCGACAAAGTTGCGGAAGAGAATGCCGGCAAGGTTCTCGTTTGCAAAGTTAACGTCGATGATTCTCCGGAAACCGCTGCAAAATACGGCATTCGCGGAATTCCGACAATTATCGTATTCAAAGGCGGCAGCGTCGTGAACCAGGTGACCGGCAATGTGCCGAAGTCGAGCCTCGATAATCTTTTGTCGAACGTTTAAATTCGAGTATTGACACTTTTCCACTCATCGCATAATACTTAAAAAAAGACGCAACTTATTTTAACCTGCGCCGATAACATGCCATATGGGCTGGAATCCATTAAATCTATCGCCTTTTCAAGCAAGTACGGCCTTCATGGGAATGAGTACGCTTCCGCAATGGACGGTTCCAACGCTTGATAATTTGGAAGTGCCTTTCTATCTACTTGCGGCGGACCAGAACACAGGAACTCAAGCCGGCGCCAGAAGATTTGCCACCGATGCCGCTGATTTTGCGGCCGTAGGAAGGCGCACACCGGCTCAAGAAAATAGCGCATTAATGGCGGTGGATGATTCTGCTGGTGGCGGTGTTGCCAGATGGCTGCCAGAATGGAAAGAACCTACAACTGCAGAAGAACTTGCGGTGGCCGAGGCATTTAAAGCCACAAATCCTGCGCCGAAAAATGTTCTGCCGACTTACAAAGGTTCGCTTGCCGCACTTTTCTGTGTAGCTCCCGAACTTGCAGCAGCATTCATGGGATACGCGAGAAAAGAACATCACGCTCTGTTCACTCTCCTGTGTTCTTATCCCAGAGACCTTTGCCTCGCGATTTTAGATACGCTTATTTTCGCAGAATCTCCGAAGGAAATGGACGCGG